>CAZWVO010000037.1:0-9671 GCA_964637535.1 uncultured Flavobacteriaceae bacterium | reverse complement strand
AGTAGGAGATTGGCCTACTGTAGCTACGATAAGAACATCCGCTTTTCTGATCTCGGCTTGCAATTCAACATACGCTTTTACGACGAGGTTAAATTTACCAGCAATTTTTTCTGCTTTGCCTTTGGTACGATTAATTAAGGTGATTTGGGAATTTTTGGTGTGTTTTACCAAGTTTTCGCAGGTATTTCTTCCAATTTTTCCAGTGCCAAATAAGACAATATTCTTATTAGAAATATCTGGAACATGCTTTATAATGTATTGTACAGATGCAAAAGCAACGGAGGTAGCACCTGTAGAAAGTTGCGTTTCGTTTTTTATTCTTTTACTGGCCCTAATTACGGCATTGCATAACCGTTCTAAGAACGGATTGGCTAGACCATATTTTTTAGAGTGATGAAAACTTTGTTTTACCTGACTTATAATTTCAAAATCGCCTAGAATTTGACTGTCTAAACCTGTACCCACGCGGAACAAATGACGTATCGCATCCTTATTTTTATAAACATAAGCTACCTGTTGAAATTCCTCTACAGTGCCTAAGGTATTATCGCAAAGTAATTTGATCAATTGAAAAGGGTGTTGTGCAAAACCGTGCAGTTCTGTTCGGTTACACGTAGCAGTAATTAACAAACCATCTAGTCCCTCTGCCACCGCTTGCTGTAGCAATTTGTCTTTGGCAGCATCGTCCAAACTAAATCTACCTCTAACTTCTACGTCGGCTTTTTTGTAACTCAAACCAACGCTATAAAAAGAATTATGTTTCGAAATGTGGTACTGCTGCATAGAAGTCCGTGCGATTCTCGGCCAAAAGTAAGATTTCGCGCCAAAAAAAAACAACGCTTCAAGTACTTTTAATATCGTTTAAAGATTAATGGTCCTAGATTAGGAATAAAACCTATAAAAACACCTATATTTATAGGCTCATCAGGCAAAATTCAGTTTTTGGCTTAGATTAATTCTAAATAAGATAAAAATCTTTGAATGAAAAAAGAAGAAGAAAACATCGCTATAGGTTCAGTGGAGGAAATTTTTATAGAAACTGGCTTTTATCTCCTTAAAACTCAAAATGATACCGAACGGGTACAACCCTTAAAAAGGGATATAGACAGCTCTTTTATTCAGCTTCATTTTTGCCTTAAAGGGAGCGGAAAGTTTATTTTTAATCAAGGGAACTATGCTTTAGAGGTTGCAGAGGAGAATTCCTTATTACTTTACAACACCCAAACAGACCTTCCTCTAAATATGGAATTACAACCAAATTCTTGGATGGTTTCTGTGGTGATGACTATCCGTAAATTTCATTCTCTTTTCTCCAAAGAAGCGAATTATATTCCGTTTCTAACGGTAGAAAATAAAGAAAAGAAGTACTATTCTCAGGAAGGTATAAGTCCGGCAATTGCCGTTATTCTTAGTCAGATTATGAATTATAATCTACACCCCTCTGTTAAGGAGTTATATCTCAGAGGAAAAATATACGAACTTATATCGCTTTATTTTAATAAAACTACAGATACAGATACGGAACAATGCCCGTATTTGGTGGATGAAGATAACGTTAAGCGAATACGGCAAGCGAAAGAAATTATTATAGCCAATATGGCTGAGCCACCTTCCTTACCAGAACTTTCTAAACAAGTAGGATTACCGCTAAAAAAACTAAAAGAAGGGTTTAAACAAATTTACGGCGCTACGGTATATAGTTTTCTTTTTGATTATAAGATGGAATATGCCCGTAAGATGTTAGAATCGGGGAAATACAATGTTAATGAAGTAGGGTTAAAAGTGGGGTATAGTACGTCTAGTCATTTTATAGCAGCTTTTAAAAAGAGGTACAGTACCACTCCAAAAAAGTACCTTATGTCTTTAGTTGCGGGTTAGGCGTGCATTTTATCGATGGAAAGGCTATTTAAACGGCTTCACCTAGGGATAAAGCTAAGTTTTCCGATATTTACAAAAAAAAAGCGCAAATTGAAATGAAAAATTTACAAGCTCTCTTACAAATTGGTGTCTGTCTTCTAGTGTTAGCTTCATGTGGCGGTTCGGAAGATGATGGTCCTATGACTCCTGATCAGGACACCCAAGCCCCTACCGCTCCTGCTAACTTAATGGCATCCAATATAACAGAAACTACTGTGGATTTAGCCTGGGAGGCTGCCTCAGATAATGTTGGGGTAACGGCCTATGTAGTAAATAGAAATGGTAATGAGTTTGCAACGGTTACGGAAACCACTTTGCAGGTAATGGGATTATCACCAAATACAATGTATACTTTTAATGTAGCTGCCATGGATGCTGCTGGGAATACTTCGGCGGTTAGTAATACGGTAGAAATTACAACTACAGATGCAGGTGCGGTGGCCAGTCAAGTACTTGTTTTCACCAAAACGGAAGGTTTTAGACACAGTTCTATTGACGAGGGTGTTGCAACTTTGGTTACGCTAGGAAATGCAAATAATTTCGAAATTACGCAAACCGAAGATGCCGAAGATTTTACTGAAGCGAACCTTCAAAATTTTCAACTAGTAATCTTTTTAAATACCACTGGAGACGTCTTAAACGATACCCAACAAACTGCCTTTGAAAATTACATTAGAGGAGGAGGTAGTTATATGGGCGTACACGCGGCAACAGATACCGAATTTGATTGGCCTTGGTACGGGCAATTGGCAGGAGCCTATTTTGATAATCATCCAAACATACAGGAGGCAGATATGGACGTGGTAAACTCGGAGCATCCTGCAACAGCTCATTTAGGCACCTCATGGACGCGTACAGATGAGTGGTATAATTTTAGGGACATGAGTGCTAATATTTCTGTGCTGTTAAATCTGGACGAAAGTTCGTATTCTGGTGGAGAGGATGGAGACAATCATCCAATAGCCTGGTTTCAGGAGTTTGACGGTGGTAGATCATTTTATACTGGAGGAGGCCATACAGAGGCGTCTTACGAAGAGCCCGATTTTCAGCAACATTTGCTGGGCGGAATTTTCTATTGCCTTAACCGTTAAGTTACGGGTTAGTCCAAATTAAATTACGACCTTAAATTTTTCAATAAACACCTTTTATGAGACGTATAACTTCTATGGCAATGCTGTGTTGCATGCTGTATTCTGCAGCAAGCCAAAGTCAAAAAACAGAACAAAACACCCTACCAACTGCCCAAAAAGATACGCTTTTGGAGACCGTACTGGTTTTTACTAAAACAGCGGGTTACCGACATAAGTCTATTGAAAAAGGAGTTGCTACCCTAGAAAAATTAGGCGCTAAAAATTCGTTTAATGTGGAGCAAACAGAAGATGCTTCTAAATTCACCGAAGAAGTACTTAAGGCATATGAATTGGTTGTTTTTTTAAGTACTACTATGGATGTACTTAATGAAGAGCAAGAAGCTGCTTTTGAGCAGTATATTAGGAACGGAGGAAGTTTTATGGGCATTCATGCGGCTAGTGATACGGAATATGAATGGGCTTGGTATGGAAAGCTAGTTGGAGCCTATTTTAACGGACATCCTAGCAGTCCAAATGTGAGAACAGCTACCTTAACTGTTGTAGATGACAATCATACTGCTACAGCACATCTGGAAGCACGTTTTAATCGGAAAGATGAGTGGTATAATTATAAAAACATTAATCCAAATATTAGGGTATTGCTCAACCTAGAAGAAGAGAGCTATAAGGGAGGTACTAATGGAGACAATCACCCCATTGCCTGGTGCCATGAGTACGACGGTGGCAGAGCCTTTTACACAGGAGGAGGACATACCATTTCCGCTTATGATGAGCCTGGTTTTCAACAACATTTATTAGGTGGAGTGCTTTGGTGTTTGGATAGAAAGGACTAAATAGCCTTTAAAAGCTAAAATATGGGTCGCGCTACCGTGATGCCAATATTTCCCTTTATCTTCTTTAAATACGCTACAAGAGGAAGTTTGGAGACCTCAACTTGCCCAGAAGTAGTAGAAGCATGTAGTAAATGAATACGCCCATCTTTCTCTCTGGTGGCAATACCCGTATGGGTTACATCTAAACCTTTAATAGAGGTGGTAAGTGCAATAATATCTCCAGATTGTATTAGGTGCTCTTTAGCGAGAATCTTTTCTTGCGGAAGGTTACAAAATACGTCACTATTAAGCGCTTTTTCGGCCTCTTGAATACCTTCAAAATTGGCGTCGCTTTGTAAAAAAGGATAAAGTTCCCTGTGGGTACTCATAAAGTTAATAGGCTTTACTATTTCTTCCCCTCCCAAGCTAGCTGTGATATCTTCTACAATACCTTTCTTTTCGTTATTTCTAATCCATTCGGTAAAATAATGCAGTCGCGACCCGTAGCCATTTAATTTTCCGTCTCTATAGCGCAGTTTTTCCAGGTTTGAAGTAAAAGCAGTAAAGTGCGCATTTGCTTCTTTGTTTACTAATGCCAAAGCCAATACGTTCTCAATAAAAGTAGTACAATCCAGTCCATGTAGATTTACCACAAGAGATTCTTTTTCTCCTACTTCTAGCGTTTTGGCAACATAGCTTGTGCCCAAGAACGTTTTTCCAATGCCTACCACAGCGCTGGTATTAGACGTTGTATCTATACTTTTAATTACCTGCAACTTATTTGTTACTGCAATACTGTCTTGTTGGCTACAAATAAGCTGTTGGCCAAACGCAAAAGAGGAACAGCACAACAGGGATAAAAGTATTTTTAAATACATAAGCATAGGGGTCAATACTCAAAAGTAAGGAATTCTCATAGTTTAAGCAGAAAAGCAAGCAGGTGTTTCTATTCCCTTATTTGCAAATATCTTTTATATAGATAACGACTAAAAAAGAAATATCGATTAAATTCTTAAACACAATTATTTTGTAATACTCTTAAAATCAATTACTTAAATGCTATTGATAAAAAATGATCGTCTAAAGTTGTAACAAAGAACGAAATAATCCTACGTATAAATAAAGCTTTTGCAAAATGAGCATAGAAACTCATTTTTTTTACCGAAATTGAAATCCTAAAATCGATAACAAATAACCCTTAAAAAACCACTGAAATATGTCTGATGATTTTGACTTATTAGAAACAGATGCGTCCTCCAAACAAGATAAAGTTGAAGTTAATTGGGGCAAGGCAGTAGACCAAATGAAATCGAAGCTTGCCCAGGAAGATGATCCGGAAGTGCGGCAAAAAATATTGAATGCTACTTTGGATGATGTAGTAGGAATGGCAGAAAAAGATAGAACATCGCTCTTAGATGCCATTAAGGACTTAACCGACTATCAAGATGAGGTAGGAATCATTTTTGAAAAATTCTCTACGCTTAACGCTGCAGAACAAAAGGTTATAGACGATGCTCAAAAAGGTTTAGAGCGTGCTAAAATAGCCTTAGAAGATGCAGAAAAAGTAAAAGATAACTGGTGGAACAACCTTTGGGGGCGTAAATCTAAAATAAGAAAGCGCCAGACTGAGTTAGATGCGGCGCAAAAAGTACGGGATGGAGCAGATTTAAAAGCCAAGCAAATGTTTCAGGAGCGTATAGAATCTGCAGATATTCAAACGCTACTTAATGAACTTTCTTATAAAAGTCAGGCCGCTGTAGGCAGGTTAAAAAATAGAGAAGTAGAAATTAAAGAGGTAGAAGACAAGCTGCAGGTTGCTATTGTAGAGGCTAGCAAAAATCACAATAAGGCCTTGGCTAAGAAAAAAGAAACCGAGGAGAAATTGGAGGAAAGCTATGCTTTATTAAAACAAGCAAGACAGGAGTTGGAAGATGTTGTGGACAAACAATCTCCGGAGTATTCAGATGCTATTGCTAAGGTAACGCAGATAGAACAGAAAGTAGAAGAGTTAGAAGGTTTAAAAAATGCCTACACTACGCTTGCAGCAAGTAAGGATAGCTTTGTACACAAACACAACCTCACTATAAAGGTATTGACCTCTTTACGTAGTAATCTACAATCACATAGAGCCAAGCTTAAAAGTGACACCGATGAGCGTTTAAAATATTATGACGGTTATGTGGTAGCGCTTAAGGCTAGAACAGATCAAGAATTTGCAGCTATTCTGGAACATTTAGGTGTTAAAACAGATGAACATATTGGTCAAACACTTGCTGCTATGCACACTGCTAGTGCTAAAGCACGCCAAGAAATGATGGATAATATTCCAGTACATGAGAAAGTAATGCAAGGGGTATATTCTAGCTATGCAGAGTCTTTGCAGGAAATTAGGGTAAAAGATGCTGAAATTCAGAAAGATTTTGCAAATCGATACGGTATTGATATGAAGGAGATTTTTGAGGAGTACTATGCTTCTGACGCAAATGCTCCTTCGGAGGGCGATGATTCTGCTCCAGAGCCAACGAAAGAATCTGAAGATGATTTGCTAGGCTAGCTTTCATAAATACTTTCTAGTGTAATTAATTTGGTAAAATCCGGAGTGTATTGCTATGGCTGTAAATCGTATTGTAACGCCTTTAGATAGTGCTGTTCTCGAAACTAAGGAACAGTATATAGCCTATTTTAAAATAGTTAATCATGCCTTTACGGCTTTGGTAAAAAGTATTACCGATGAACGTATTTGTAGTGAACATGAGGCTACGTTTATTACCCAATATGGAGAGTTACTTACGTATTCCTTAGAGGCCTTTAGAATTAAATATCTTTTTGATGATGAGGAGAAAATGCGAATCGATCTTACAGAATCTGGATTTCCGAATTACTTAGAGTTTAGATACTTAATTAATGATTTAGACTTAAAACAAGAACATATTAGCAAACTCCCTTCGGTCTCGTCTTTAAAAGAAGCTTTTTTGGAAAGCTTACTGAAGCGTAAAGAATTGATTACAGAACGTAAATTGCAGCAAGCGGCTTCCGTAATTTATTACACTACGGTAGAAAAACAATTTATTTTTAAGCGTTTTGTACAAGGGAAAATAGTTAGAGTAAGTGAAGCATCTGACTCCGAATTTATGGTGAGCTGGTCTTTTTATGATATTACCTTTAATAGGCCGTTCATTTGCTTTATGTATTTTGATTTGTACAAAGAAAAAATAGAAACCTATAAACAAGAAATTTACGAGGTTTTAGAACGGGTCGCAGATAGAGACATGAGTTTGGATATGATGGCCTATGCTATTGACAAGAAATTACCTAAAGTAAGACCAAAAAAATTGTGTAAAATAGATTTGGGACCCTTACATAATGTTTTTGCTAAAGATGAATTGGAAATCACTCATACTTTGTTACAGGGTATTGTAGACAAAACTTTGGATCTAGGTGCATATGCCGTATCCTTAACAAAGGAAGAAATTACGTCGAAAGGTAATTTTGAAGAAGGCAATTTTTTTAACAAACAACATTTGCAAATCTGGGATACCGCCCGCCGAGAAAAATATGTATTTACCTCGCATCGCGTAATGCAGCGTTTGTATGATAATATACCAGAAGTAATTCGTGGGCTTACCAAAGACCCCATAGAAATACCAGCTTTAAAAATATAACCCTATGGAACACAACAGTACTTTTCCTATAAAAAATATAGAATTACAGGCGCTTAGAGACGAGGCCACTTCCTATTTAAAAGGAGTGCAGTGGGAGCAGGGAGGAAAAGCCAGAAACCGTGATAAGAGTAAAAAAGACGATTCTATTTTGCTTTATTTAGCAAAGGCAAATGGGAATGCTAAAAGCAGCGTAACCTCGGTATCTAAGACCATACTAAGTCTAAAGAAAAGATTACTTCCAGATTCCGTTGCTATTCCGTTACAATTGAATAAAACCTTGTATGCTTTACAAGAAGCAATCACGCTTGGGGTTTGGTTAAAAGATAGCTATTATGATGCTTCTGGGCTTTCTGCCTTAATGGAGCGTAAAGCTTCTTTGGATGCTGGACAAAGACGGGAGTATGATTCTAAAATGCAGACGGCAACGGCTTTTATGTTGCACGGGGTAGCCTATCGTGTGTTATATGACTTAAAGAACGATGCTTCTGAAGATTTAAGTGTGATGAAAAATAAGTTTGCAGGTATTCCGGAGCTGTCCTTCATGTCGCCCTTAAAAGGGATTTCCTGTATGTTGTATTATTACGATAAATACCTTAATCATCCAGAAATTATTACCTCAGATACCGATGTAATTAGTTTTGCTGTTGTCTTTTTTGAAGCCATAATTGCGGAAATACAAATTCGCTTAAGCACCTTAGAGCATACCGAAACTATTACAGATAGAACGTACAAGTTAGAGAACAGTGAATTTGCTATTTCTGGATGGGAAAATGTGTTTGAGGGAACGGCTAAGAGTGTAGCGTTTAATAAAATTCAGTTCGAAGAAATTGTAGGGAATAGAGATGCCAAGCATTTTGCTCGTAGGCTAACAGAACGTATGCTAAGCTATGATTTTGAAGCGCGTAAAAACCCGTTTCAAGAGCTTGGAGGTTTTATGCCCGTTTTTATGGGATATGGAATTCCCGGAACGGGGAAAAGTATGTTAATAGCAGCCATAGCTACGCGTTTAAAAGAACATTGCGAGGCGCTAGAGATCCCATTTCTATTTCATCCCATGCCAGACACACTAATCTCAACTTTTCAGGGAGGTTCTGCAGAAAAAATGGTACAATGGATGAAGCCTTTGCAAGATCCTTCTAAACTCATATTTGCACCCATAGATGATGCGGAAAACAACCTGCAAGAACGCACGGCCCAAGGCGTTTCTGCGGGAGTAAAAGAAGTGATAGGGGTGTTTTTACGATATACCGAAGGAGCGTATGCCATTAATTATGGAAATAGCTCCATAGGATTATTTACCAACTTACCAGAAATGTTGGACAAAGCAGTGATTTCTAGGGTACAGGGGCGTTTTAAAATAGATGGCGCGCGTACGCTTCCAGATTTTATAGATCAAGATTATCTCTGGTGGCGAAATTTTGAAAAGACCATGCCCAATTTTGTGAACATGAAAGACCCTAAAGACTATCAATTTTTAAGTGAACAGGGATTAGCTAAAAATTTGGGAGAAATTTTAAATCAAGCAGATAAACCTACCGCGGATAAGGTGTTGGAAATTTACGAACAAACAGAGGCAAAACATCAGACCAATGAGCACCAGTTCTTTGCTGTATTGTACAAAAATATTCAAAAGGCATTTCCATTTTTCTCCTCAAGAGATATACGAAATATACAGAGTGCGGTTTCGTTAAGGCTAACAGATTTTGATTTGCCCGAAGAATGGTTTAATGACCCCTTGCTGTACTTTAAGAAGGACTACGATACCAAATTTGCCATGTTGCAAGATTTGATGAAACAAAATATGAAAGGGCTTAATTTCTCGGATATTAGAAGGCAAGAAGTGGTACGGTATTTAGATAATGTTGCCACCATTGCAGATACTGACTTTAAGCGTAAAGTAGATGCTCGTATACACGAGATGAATGTTCAATTACAAGCTAGAAACCGATTTGAAAACGGTAAGTAAATGGAAAAATTAAGGGAGGCTGGATTATTTGGTAGCGCTATGGTGCATTTATCTGGTGCGCTAGCGAAACGATATAACGAATGTTTGGCTTTGCTAGGCGTGTCTCCTACTGATTTAAAACAATTTTCTGTTGATGGTTTAGGTTGGAGCCCAGAGATTGCTTTGGAAAAGAAAAATAATTATTACCTAAGTATTGGAGAGGCCAATACCAATGCTATTATTG
>CAZWVO010000036.1:0-9723 GCA_964637535.1 uncultured Flavobacteriaceae bacterium | reverse complement strand
ATATGGAAACATAATAATCGCTAACTTATAGAGCTAGAGAAACAGTATGAGAAAGGGAAAAAATAGTGCAGTACTACTTATGCACGAATTTGTAATTTTAACCAATGCGAGTTAACTATTATACATACGTGCGATTGTTTATACTACTATAGTCTTGTAGTAAGTCGATAAAAATTATAGATAAACCTATTGTTTTTAACGAAGAAAGAGAGGCGCTTAGCTTGGCGTATATGGAAGATCGCTATGGACTTCAGCAAGAGCAATCTGCTATTGTACCTCAAATGATTGTTTTGCATTGGACCGCAATCCCGTCTTTTGAAAAGTCTTTTGAGGCGTTTAATGCACCTACCTTACCCAATTGGAGACCCGATATTGAAAATGTCAGTGGATTAAACGTATCCAGTCATTTTTTAGTTGATACAGATGGGACTATATACCGTTTAATGCCGGAAACTACAATGGCTAGACACGTAATAGGATTAAACCATTGTGCTATTGGAATTGAAAATGTTGGAGGAGTAGGTAAAGTTCCCTTAACAGAAGCGCAGCTTCAAGCCAATATAGCGCTTGTGAACTATTTAGCTGATAAATATGATATTTCGTATCTCATAGGTCATTATGAATACACTAATTTTGAAGAACACCCTTTGTGGTTAGAAAAGGACGCAGGATATCGAACAAAAAAAACAGATCCTGGAAAGGCCTTTTTAACTCAGGTAAAAAACGCAACAAAACAACATAATTTTAAACCAACTCCTCCTCCTAAAACAAACGTCATAGAATGAAAATAAAATACTACCTTCCTTTATTAGCCGCATTATTAGTATCAGATGTTAGTTGTGCGCAGGAAACCAATATAACTACCGCCCTGTATAATTCGTATGAGAATTACAAAGAGGCCAGTCTAGATAAGAGACGTATAAAACACCATGATTTACAGCCCTTATTGGCTAAATATATGGCCAATCCGAAATTTGAAGTCACCCAAGTAGGTACTTCTATAGAGGGGAGATCACTGTCTTTAGTAAGTATTGGCACAGGAGATATAGATGTGTTTTTATGGTCTCAAATGCATGGTAATGAGCCTACAGCTACTCAGGCTATTTTTGACATTTTCAATTTCTTAGATAGTGATGATTTTGCTGGTGAAAAAGCCGATATTTTAAAAAATCTAAAGCTACATTTTCTACCCATGTTAAATCCAGATGGGGCAGAGGTATATCAGAGAAGAAATACACTTGGTATAGATATTAATAGAGATGCTCTACGGTTACAATCGCCCGAAGGGCAAACTTTAAAGCGAGTAAGAGATAGTCTAGATGCAGAATTTGGGTTTAATTTACATGATCAAAGTACCTATTATAATGCAGAGCTAACAGAAAAACCGGCAACCATATCATATTTAGCGCCAGCTTATAATTATGAAAAGGATATTAATGAAGTGCGTGGCAATGCAATGAAGGTTATTGTATTTATGAATGCTATTATTCAACAATACGCTCCAGGGCAGGTAGGAAGATACAACGATGATTTTGAACCTAGAGCCTTTGGTGATAACATCCAAAAATGGGGCACAAGTACGATTCTAATAGAATCTGGAGGGTATGCTAACGACGTTGAAAAACAAGAAATTAGAAAGTTAAACTATGTCTCTATACTTTCTGCCATTTATACCATCGCTAAAAAAAATTATACCGAAATTCCACTAGCAGATTATGAAAAAATACCACAAAACGACCGCAAGCTATTCGATCTTAAAATTGAAAATGCAACCTACCCACTTCTTGGGGGTAAGTATAGACTGGATATAGGCGTACACCGCTTAGAAGTAGATAATGAAGCGCATAACGATTTTTATTACAGCAGTAGAATTATAGATCAGGGAGATTTATCTACCTATTATGGGTATGAAACCTTAGATGCTACCGGATATACAGTAGTTAAGCCTAAGGTGTATGATAAAACCCTAAGTTCTATGGCTGCCTTACAACAAATAGATCCTATGACGTTGCTAAAAGAGGGATATGGCTATATACGCATGACAAAAATTCCCATAGAAGCCGTTAGTATTCCGTTACCCGTGCACCTTATAAGCAAGACATACGAGGTGCCGGAACTCAGATTAGAAGTAGGTATTAACCCTAGTTTTTTTCTACAAAAAGATGGAGAATTACACTATGCAGTGATCAATGGTTTTCTCATTAATCTTAAAGACGGTTCCGGAACTTTTGGGAATGCTATGATTTATAGGTAAAATCAGTAGCCATACTGTACATTTAGGTATGGACCATAGTGAAATATGGCTATAAACATGCCTAAGATAGTAGCTATGATTAACGCAAAAAGGAAAAGTACCATTCTTTTATGCCATTTAGACAAGTACGCTGCTGCGCTATGCTGTATAATTGTATTGATCGTTTCCATAATTACATCTTTTTAAGTTAAACCTCAATTTTAGTTTTTAGGATGTAGGCGGTAATAGATCGGTAGTGTTTAGTATAGAACAACTATCGGGCCAAATACCCTACTTATTCGGGTAAGCAACCATAAATAGGGTTGACGTGTAATTTTGGGTACAAAAAAAGGATAGCCAATTGGCTATCCTTCAATATAGTATTGTTATATAATGTTACAATTCTTCAGAATCTAACATTGCAAAAAACTTATCTAAATTAGGAATAATCACAATACGTGTACGTCTGTTTTTAGCCCTATTCTCTTTACTGTCATTATCTACTAGTGGCACATAGCTACTTCTTCCTGCTGCTATTAATTTCGCTGGATCTACGTTGTGTTCTTTTTCAAGAATACGCACAATTGAAGTGGCTCGTTTAACACTTAAATCCCAGTTATCTTGAAATAAAGCGGTATTTATGGTTCTAGAATCTGTATGCCCTTCTACCATTACTTCCATACTAGGCTCAGAATTGATAACATCTGCCAACTTCTTTAAAATATCATTCGCTTTAGTACTAACTCTGTAACTTCCGCTATTGAATAACATCTTATCAGAAATATTAATCATTACTACTGTTTGGTCAACGCTAATGTTTACGTCTTCGTCATCATCAGCAATAGATTTTTTCAAATTATGTGCAACCGCAATATTGATAGAATCTTCTAGTGTTGTAGCATTCGCCAACAAACTAGGATCTACCTTACTTAAGGTTGCTCTCATTTTTTGTTTTGTATTGTTACTCATTACGGCAACATCATCCACAGTTGTTAACTGACTATCATTAACTTCCTTTAAAGAGTTAATTTTTTCATTGTAGGCAGCAACTCTTGCCTCAATCTTGGAAACTTTAGCTTCTAAATCTTCTTTTTCTACTTGGGTCTTTGTTAGTTGACTTTTAGTGTTTGCTAAATCACTTTCCAAAGCGACATATTTTTTCTTTGAAACACAAGAAGCTAATAAAGCTATACTTAATAAGGATAATAGAGATACTCTTTTCATGTTTATGGTGTTTTTATAAACTGTTGTTTAGTTTAGTTATACGTGCATACGGTACCATAAGGATGTTTAACAAATGATAAAATTTGCAACATTTTAATAAAATTTCTGAAAATGAGTTAGTTAAGGTTAGAAATAAGCATTAAAAAAAGCAGTACAAATGTGCACTGCTTTAGTTATAAAATTGTTTTAAACGCTATATTATTCGCAACCCCCAGTAAATCCGTCGGCATCAAATTCGGTTTGAACAGCTCCTTGTCTATTACCATCTCTTACTTGTATTGCCAAGTTATTATCTCCGCTACCATCTCGTTTTGGACTGCAGTATTCAAATAAATAAAAACTATTTGCCTGTTGGGATACCCGTTGCGAAATAGCATTAAAGGTCGTTTCTAATTCCGCAGCGTTTCCAGCAAATACACTAAATGTTTTTCCTATATCAGATAAGATCTGCGTATCTATTTCTCCGCCTAGTCCAATAGTAAAGAAAGATATGTTAGCGTTGGCTTCATTTACCTTATCTAAGGCAGCGTCTCTTGTAAATCTAGAAGCTTGGTCTGTACCATCTGTAAATAGTACAACAGAAGCAGCTCCAATAATATCATCTTTCTGATTTTCTTCAATAAGATCACTAGCAATATCAGTAGATTTAATTACCGCCCCGAATAAATCGGTAGAAGGATCATTGCTGATATCTGAGCTAACTCCCTCAATAGCAGCAATTAATTCTGTTCGCGATGCTGTTAAAGGATTGAGCAAATGCAATTCATCTTCGCCATCAAACCAATAAATTCCCATCTTAAAAGAATCATTAGTTACGGCAGGCATAACATTATTTATAAAACTGATAGAGGCTGTTTTAAGCTCTTCTAAGCTACTACTTAAAACACTGTTACTTAGATCTAAGACTAACAAGGTATTATTATTAAATATTTGTGAGTTCGGTGAAATACGAGCCAAGGACTCTGATGCAGAAATGATATTAAAACAGGCATCGTTTCTTCCCTGTTCAAAAATGGTGAATTGATTGGCATCCAATCCCGCCACTGGTGTACCATCAACGTCAGTAACCTTAAATAGAATAGATACCTTTCCGGGTAGTGTAGTAAATTGATCTTGTATGGAGAGTACCAGATCACTTTCCCCCAAATTAAGACAATCATCTACGGGTTGTCCTTCTCCTAAACCGCCGTTAGGATTAATGTCAAAATTGACGTCATCATCTGCATTTCCGCAAGAAAGAATTAGGGTAAATACGCAAAATAGCGAAAAGATTTTGGCTATTGGTTTCATGTTCATTTGTGTTTATCGTTCGTCATGGAAAACGATGAAAACCGTATAAAATTATAAGGTTTCATAAAAACTATGTTAAAGATTGTTAATGTTAATTTGAGAAAAAGGGTTAATTTTTTGTAGCTTGTAGCATCTATTTCTGGTATTATGAACTATACTAAAATCACGCTATTTTGTTATCTATGCAGCTGTTTATTAGCACCTAAGGCCTTATCACAAGCTCAGAATATTGCCACGCAACTTGGATATCCAGAAAATGCTAAATTATTAATCATACATGCCGATGATTTAGGAGTATCGCATTCTGAAAATACAGCCAGCATAGCAGGTTTGGAAAAAAGCCCTGTAAACTCGGCTAGTATTATGGTGCCTTGTCCTTGGTTTCCAGAAATAGCAACTTATGCAAGTACACATTCCAATGCAGATATGGGACTACATCTAACTCTTAATAGTGAGTGGATTAATTACAAATGGAGCCCGGTAACTGCGGAAAGTGAGGTTTCTTCCTTAGTAAATAAGCAAGGCTACTTTTATGCTCAAATTGATAGCGTAATACACTATGCAAAGCCTGCGGAAGTAGCCTTAGAATTAAAAAATCAAATTAAGAAAGCATATGCGTTTGGTATTGATGTTACCCATTTAGATGCGCATATGGGTACAGCCGTGACTACTCCAGAGTTTTTAGCAGCATATATTAAGTTGGGGCAAGAATTTCAGTTACCGGTTTTATTGGATAAACATATGCGACTTTTAAAGGATGAACGCATCCAGAAACTACTTACCCCCAAGGATGTGCTTATGGATAATATTTATACTGCCTCTCCAAAAGATTACGAACAAGGGATGGAGCACTATTATACTAGTGTTCTCAAAAATCTAAAACCTGGAGTGCACAGTTTACTTATTCATTTGGCTTTTGATGATGACGAAATGAGAGCCGTAACTAAAGAACATGAATACTGGGCTGCCGACTGGCGGCAAGCCGATTATAATTTTTTCATGAGTGAACAGTGTGAAAAACTTCTAAAACAGCATAATATAACACTGATAAGCTGGCGAGAACTGCGCGATAAAATTACCAGAGCAGAAAAATAGATGTTAAAATTTATAGGGCTTTGTTAAATCTAAAACCCTCACCCTATATTTTTGGTATCTTAGAGGGAATTTTAAGGCTGAATTGCCAATTTGTGATCATTACTGATTAAAGTATTGACTACGGAAAATGAGAAACCATTAACATAAACAAAACTAAAGCTATGCCAACATACAATCTAAAAATTAACGGTCGCTCTCAATCTATTGAGGCTGCCGAGGATACGCCCTTACTTTGGGCTTTACGTGACCAATTGGATATGGTAGGAACCAAATTTGGCTGTGGAATAGGTCAATGCGGCGCATGTACCGTGCATGTTGATGGCAATGCTAGTCGTAGTTGTCAATTGCAAATTTCTTCATTGGATGGAAAAGAAATTACGACCATAGAAGGACTTTCAGAAGATGGGTCTCATCCTGTGCAAGAAGCATGGAAAGAGGTTGATGTTCCGCAGTGTGGATATTGTCAAGCAGGTCAAATTATGACGGCTTCAGCCTTTTTGGAGAAGAACCCAAACCCTTCTAAAGAAGAAATACGTGTAGCTATGCATGGTAATATATGCAGATGTGCATCGTATAATAGAATTGAGAACGCTGTAGCAATAGCTGCAGAAAAGAAAATGGCCTAACCTAAAAAAACAAATCATGGCAACTAAAATACCAATGAAATTTAGCAGAAGGTCTTTTCTTAGAACTTCTTCACTTGCCAGTGGGGGTATGCTCATCGGCTTTAACTTTTTTACCGCCTGTAAAGACACGGTGAAAATGCCGGTAGATATCGCTAGCTTGGACTACAACGATTTTAATGCGTTTATCAAAATTTCGAAAGAAGGTATGGTAACCTTGTTTTCGCCAAACCCAGAAATTGGTCAGGGCGTAAAAACGTCTATGCCTATGATTATTGCAGAAGAACTTGATGTGCCTTGGGAAAATGTTAATGTGGTTCAGGGAATTCTTGATACGCAAAACTACCAACGTCAGGTTGCAGGAGGAAGTCAATCTATACGGGCAGGCTGGGATGCTTTACGGCAGACAGGAGCTTTTGCACGTCAAATGCTGGTAAATGCGGCCGCTCAAAAATGGGGTGTTGATGCTTCTGAATGTACGGCCAAGCAAGGCGTAATTACAAATGCAAAAGGTGAAACTTTAGGCTATGGAGATGTCGTAACTGAAGCGGCTATTTTAGAAGCTGAAAGAGCTGAAAAACGCAAAGCGCTTATTGCATCTTTAGCGGAAGGAGAAACACCTCCAGAAGAAATTATCGAATTAAAAGACCCAAAAGATTATACCTTAATAGGTACAGATGTACGCAATGTAGACGTGCAAAAAATTGTTACTGGAAAGCCCCTATATGGACTAGATTATAAAGCAGAAGGAATGGTTTATGCTACGGTATTGCGTCCGCCAGCTTTTGGTCAGCATCTAGAATCTTTTGATGCTAGTGCGGCTAAAGCCGTTTCTGGAGTTATTGATGTTATAACCATAGGTGAAAAGGCTAAAGCGATGTTAGCCAAAGAACAGGTTAACTGGTCCGTACGATTGCCTAAGAGTAAAAAAGTAGTAGTAATTGCTGAAAATTCATGGGCAGCAATCAAAGGTAAAAAGGCGTTGAAAGCAACTTGGTCAATTGATACGCCCTTAGAGAATACGGCTGATCATGATAACGTTTTAACCAATTTACTAGATGGTAAGGAGTTTAGGAATATGCGTAAAGATGGAGATGTAAAGAAGGCCTTTAAGCAAGCGGATAAGGTTATTGAACGCACCTATGAATCGCCTTTCCTTCCGCACAACCCTATGGAACCCATGAATTTTTATGCTGATGTTACCGATGCTAAAATTCATTTAGTAGGTCCAGTGCAAACACCTGCTTCTGCAGCAGCAACCGTTGCTGAATTGCTTGGGAGAGATGAGAAAGATATTCGGTTAGAAATGACCAGAATGGGAGGTGGTTTTGGAAGAAGACTGTATGGGGATTTTGTTTACGAAGCTGCTGAAATTTCAGATGCCATTCGTAAACCTGTTAAAATGTTTTCTACAAGAGAAGACGATATGACAACAGGAGTATATAGGCCTGCGATTAAGTACCGCATATCGGCTTCCATTAAAGACGGAGAAATTACCGGTTACCATTTAAAAGAAGCTGCAGTGAATAGTAATATGTATGGCTTAATCCCTAATTTCTTTCCAGCAGGCGCAATTGCGAATTATCAAGTAGATGTAGCTAAATATGATAGCAATATTACTACTGGAGCATGGAGAGCCCCATATACCAATTTCTTGTCGTTTGCAGAACAAAGCTTTTTAGATGAACTGGCAGAAGATCTGGGGAAGGATCCGGTTCAGCTACGGTTAGACTTGTTAGAAAAAGTGAAAGGTACAACAGATGATAGGATACAATATTCTGCGGAACGCTTACAAGATGTTTTAAAACTAGTAGCAGAAAAATCGGGATATGGCATTCCAAAAGAGGGAGTGTATCAAGGAATTTGCGCATACTATTGCCACAATACGCATGTAGCTGAAGTTGCAGATGTAGAAATAGAAAATGGGAAACCCCTAGTAAAACGAATTACAGTTGCTGTAGATTGTGGAATTGTAATTAATCCTTTAGGAGCCTTAAATCAAATTGAGGGAGGGGTAATTGATGGTGTTGGCCATGCGATGTATTCCGATTTTGGGTTTGAAAATGGAAAACCGACGAGTAATAACTATGATAGATATCGTTTAATTCGTATGAATGAAACGCCTACTGTAGAAACGCATTTTGTAAAAAATACGTTAAGCCCAACAGGCTTAGGAGAGCCAACCTTACCGCCCGCTGGTGCGGCTGTAGCTATTGCTATGAAAAAGGCAACAGGGAATAGATTATACATGCAACCGTTTAGTAAAACGCCAGAACTATTAAAGGTGCCTACTAAAGAAATTATAGGATAACGTAATGACCATATTATTATTTGGAATAACAAAGGATATTGTAGGTAGTGCTTCACTTTCGATGCCCAGTTCTAGTGAATTTGGAGCTAAAAAAAATAAAACGGTTGGAGAGCTAAAGGAATACTTGGGTCGTAACTATCCCGCCCTTTCTAAGTTATCTTCTTTGGCCGTTGCGGTTAATAATGCATACGCAGAAGACGATACTATCATCGACAATTTTGATGAAATCGCATTAATTCCACCAGTAAGCGGAGGCTAAAGGCATAGAATTACAATGAATCATCGGTATACAAGACAAACTACTCTAAAGGACTTTGGCGTTGAAGGACAACAGAAGTTAGGGCGTACTAAAGTTTTAGTGGTAGGTTTGGGCGGTTTAGGCGTTCCTGTAGTACAGTACTTAAATGCTATGGGTGTAGGTACTTTAGGGTTAGTAGAACAGGATGTTATAGCGCTTACCAACCTGCAAAGGCAAGTGTTGTATACAGAACAGGAGGTGGGAATGCCAAAGTTAGAAGTTGTTCTTAAGAAACTGCGTGCGCAGAACACCACTACTGAACTTATTGGTTATGATGCCTTCCTTACAAAGGAGAATGCTTTAGGGATTATAAAAGATTTCGATATTGTAGTAGATGCTTCAGACAATTTTGCCACACGTTATCTCGTTAACGATGCTTGTATTATTTTAAATAAACCTTTTGTTTACGGTGCTTTACATGATTATGAAGGGCAAATCAGTGTTTTTAATTACCAAAACGGGCCCAGTTATAGGTGTTTATTTCCTAAAATGCCTTCTGCGAATGAAATTCCAAATTGCAATGAGAATGGCGTTTTAGGTGTTGTTCCTGGTATTGTAGGTACACTACAAGCGTTAGAAGTGGTCAAAATAGCGAGCGAAGTAGGAGAGGTACTTTCTGGTAAATTGTTACTTTTTAATGGTTTAAATC
>CAZWVO010000035.1:0-10084 GCA_964637535.1 uncultured Flavobacteriaceae bacterium | reverse complement strand
TTTACTTCGGCCCACATCTGATAACATTGATCTTCTGGAAGATTAGGTAATTTAGCTACATTAATATAAGAAAGCTTTTTAACAGGGTTTACATAAGCAACAGCCTTTAGCTCTTTAGCTTTTTTGTTGCCTTTTACGTTATACTTTCTTGTTTGCGGATTATTTAAGACAATAAATTGGTTTCTCATATCTTCCAATTCTAATTTCATATTATCTTTCAACAACTGAATTTCATTGGTAACCATTTCATTTTCCTCTACTAGGTTCTGATTTTGGTTCCAGAAGAAATACGCTGTACTAGCAAACATAAAAGCGATTAAGCTTGCCGCAATTGCATAACGCATGAACTTACGCCTCCCTGCGTTTTCTGACTTAATTCTTGCCAAAATACGCTCTTTAAGCCCCTGCGGAGTTTTAATGGCATGCATTTTTGCAAAACGCTCCAGATTATCCTGAAGCTCGTTATAGGTATCTCGCACTTCAGGGTACATTGCTATATAGCGCTCTACCTGTAAAGTTTCTTCAAGAGAGGTATTACCTAATAAGTACTTTTCCAGTAAATCGGTATCTAAAAATATGCGTATTTTTTCTTTCATATCAACTAACTTATGATTTGCGATAACAGTATAAGCACCATAGAAGTACCGTAAATCTTCTTTAATTCTCGAAGTCCAATTTTTAATCTAGACTTAATGGTTCCTAACGGAATGTCTAGCTCTTCACTGGCTTCTTGTTGCGTCATTCCCTGAAAAAATAGAGCATCTAACACAATTTGGTACTTGGATTCAATTTTGCCCAAATTCTCTTGAACATCAATTAATTCCGGCTTAATGCCACTTACACCTAAGTTATATACGTCCGAAACATCAATTTGGATTTCCTTATCCGACTTTGTGTTTACACTGCGCAATTTATCAATAGCGGTATTTCTGGTAATTCTAAAAAGCCAAGTAAACAACTTTGCTTTTCCGGCGTCATAAGAATCCGATTTTTTCCAGATTTTAACAAAACTTTCCTGAAGTACATCTTGAGCCAATTCTTCGTCTCTTACCACTTTAAAAGCGACTCCAAATAACGTATCTCCATAATGTTCGTAGAGGAGTGATATAGCCTTATCATTGCGCTCTTGTAATAACTCAACTATATGTTTTTCTAGAAGTGTACTCATTTGATTTTCATATTGTTGCGTCTTTTTTTTTAAAAAAAACATCCAACAAGCGTACTTAGGTCGTATATAATACCGTAAACGCTAAATTATAAAATAGATTGTTATACTTGGCGTTAACTTGAAAAATTTAATTAGATAAATGTGCAGCTGGTTACTGTACATTTAGTTTTTGGTTAGTTTGGTTTGGTATAACCCTCTTCGATATCTTGTCTTAGAGGGTTATTATATGATATTAACTTCTGCTTCTATGGCAATACCGAACTGGAAAAATACCGTCTCTTGTATACGTTTTGATAGGGCTAAAATTTCCGACCCACTGGCGTTACCGTAATTGACAAGTACTAAGGCCTGATGATGATGTACTCCCGCATCTCCATAGCGTTTTCCCTTAAAGCCACATTGCTCTATTAGCCAACCCGCTGGTACCTTATAGGCGTTATCCGAAATCTTATAAAAAGGGGCATTTGGATGCTGCTCTTGAAACGCATCAAAGGAAGTCTTGGAAATTATAGGATTTTTAAAAAAACTTCCGCTATTACCAATTTCCTTAGGGTCTGGTAGTTTACTTTGCCTAATGGCTATTACGGCATTAGAAATACTTTTTGGAGAAGGGGTGGTAATTCCTTGTGCGGATAATTCCTGTTCTATGGCACCATATGAGGTGTTTAGCCTATGATTTTTTTTAGTGAGTTTTAGATAGACCGCTGTAATAATGTATTTTCCTTTTCCTTCTTGTTTAAAAAAAGAATCGCGATATCCAAAATTACAATCTTCGTGATTAAAGGTCTTCAGTTGCTGCGAAGCGATCTCCATAGCTTCACATTTTAGAAACACATCTTTTAACTCTACCCCATAAGCTCCTATGTTTTGGATAGGTGCTGTACCTGTGTTTCCCGGAATAAGAGACATGTTTTCGATGCCTCCATAACCCTGTGCTATAGTCCAAAGAACAAGCTGATGCCAGTTTTCACCGGCCATCACTTTTAGGGTTACCTCCGCATCGGTTTCTTCTACTACTTCAATTCCTTTTAAATTAATATAAAGTACTAAGGCCTCAAGATCTTGGGTAAGTAACATATTACTACCGCCACTGAGTACAAAGTGTTCAGGATATCCCTCTAACAGGAGCGCTTCGGAAAGCGCTTGAACACTCTGTATTTCTATAAAGAAATGTGCTCTAGCAGCAATGCCAAAGGTGTTATATGATTTTAACGAAAAATCTTTTTGGATGTGCATTATCCGGTATAACTTTTTAAGGCGGCGTCTAAAATTGCAACTGCCTTTTTTAATTCTTTAGTATCTAATACATAGGCAATTCTAATCTGATTCTTTCCCAGACCAGGAGTTGCATAAAAACCTGCTGCCGGTGCCACCATCACCGTAGTATTGTCCAAACTAAACGATTCTAATAGCCATTGCGCAAAGGCATCTGCATCTTGTACCGGGAGTTGCACAATACAATAAAAAGCGCCTTTAGGACGAGCCACTTGCACCCCATCTATACCTTCCAGCGCATTAATTAAAAGGTTTCTTCGCGCTACGTATTCCGTAGTAACCGAGTCAAAATAACTTTGTGGGGTATCTAATGCAGCCTCGCTTGCGATTTGAGCGTAGGTTGGTGGCGATAATCTGGCTTGCGCAAATTTTAGTGCAGCCTGTATAATAGCCTTATTTTTAGTAACCAAACACCCAATACGGGCTCCACACATGCTATATCGTTTCGAAACAGAATCTATTACAATGGCATGTTCTTCTAGTCCAGGTTCGCTTAAAACGGAGCAATGTTGTATTCCATCATAAGTAAATTCGCGATACACTTCATCTGCCACCAGAAAAATATCATGTTTTTTAACTAGGGCCGCTAATTTTTGAATTTCCTCCTTACTGTAGAGGTATCCAGTTGGGTTGCCAGGATTACAGATTACTATTGCTTTTGTTTTGGTCGATATTAGTTTTTCAAAATCTGCAATAGGAGGGAGGGCAAAATTAGTATCAATGGTAGAAACCACAGGCACTACTTTTAACCCAGAAGCTGTGGCAAAACCGTTGTAATTAGCGTAAAAAGGTTCTGGGATAATAATTTCATCTCCAATATCTGCAATAGCTCCCATAGCAAAGGAGAGTGCTTCGGAACCTCCTGTTGTTACAATAATATCCGCTGCACTAAGCGTTATCTGATGTTGCGCATAATACGTGGCTAATTTGGTTCTATAGGTTTCTGAGCCTTCCGTTCTACTATAAGCAAGAACATCTATGGTATTGTTTTTTACCGCATTAAGTGCTACTTGCGGGGTTTTAATATCGGGTTGCCCTATATTAAGGTGTATTACCTGGGTGCCTCTGGCTTTTGCAGCCTCTGCGTAAGGTACTAATTTACGTATAGGAGATTCCGGCATAGACCGGCCTTTCATGGAAACTGACGGCATGTACTATATATTTTTAACAAAAATGAGAAATCCTTACGGAGAAAACAATGATTCTGCGCAATATTGCATTGCTTGGCGTAAATGAGGATGCGATAAGGCAAACTACTTCTAGAATGTTAATTTCTACCTACTTACCCTAATAATTCTTATCTTTAAGAGCGCCATAATTATATAATCTTCCGTTTTGCGTATTACAACAAGACATATTATCCTATTTTTACTTTGCTGTGTTCCACTTTTATGTGGGGCGCAAACCTTTGAATTGCCTCAAGGAAAAAAATTAGTTAAGCTAAAATTTCAATTGATTAATAACTTAGTCATTGTTCCTATGCAGGTAAATGGCTCGGAACTTTCCTTTATTCTAGACTCTGGAGTAAGTAAACCACTTTTATTCAACATCTCTGATCAAGATTCTGTACAAATTAACCACGCCTCAGAAATTACCATTAGAGGCTTGGGACAAGGTAAATCGGTAAAAGCGCTTAGTTCTCACGGAAATTTCTTTAAAATGGGAGAAGTGCGTAATCACGATCAGTCGCTCTATGTGGTATTAGATAGAGATTTAAACTTTTCACCGAGCCTAGGAATACCTGTACATGGTATTATTGGATACGAATTGTTTCGAGATTTTGTGGTAGAATTGAACTACAGTACAAGAACGTTAAAGTTGCATGATCCTAAACACTATGTTCCTAAAAAAAATAGGAAGAGCGCCGTTATACCCATAAGTGTTGTAGGTAAAAAAGCATATGTTACCGGTGATGTGGTATTGCAAAATGAAAAGGAAGTACCGGTTAATTTATTGGTAGATACAGGCAGTAGTGATGCCTTGTGGTTGTTTCCTGACGAAGAAAAAGGATTAGGTGTTCCAGAGAAAAACTATGAAGACTATCTGGGAAAAGGCCTTAATGGTACTATTTATGGAAAACGAACCAAAGTAAAAGGGTTTAGTTTGGCAAATTTCACCTTGCTAGACGCTAAAGCCGCCTTTCCATATATGGAGTCTTTTAATGCGATAAAACATTTGGGTGATCGAAACGGTAGTATTGGAGGTGAAATTTTAAAGCGTTTTAATATGGTAGTTAACTATCACAATAATACCATTACGCTAAGAAAAAACGGGAACTTTAAGGCTCCTTTTCAATACAATAGAAGTGGAATAGAATTGCAACATGCTGGAATGCGCTACATTGCTGAAAGAATCGCAGATTCTCGTGGTGTAGTACAAAATGAAGATAGGGATTTTGGAACGGTACAAATTCTCTTAGAAAACAAAACACGTCTCAGTTTGGTTCCGGAAATTATAGTATCAGGTATTAGAGCAGGAAGCCCAGCAGATTTGGCAGGTTTAAAAGAAGGCGATTTAATACTTTCTGTAAATGGAAAAGAAGTGCACAACCACAAAATACAGGAGATAACCCAAATGTTGAATGAAAAGGCTGGAAAACGCATAAAACTGCGAATTGAGCGCTACAATAGCGATCTGTTATTTTCTTTTGTCATTAAAAAAGTTTTCGAATAAAAAAAGTCCGCCTGAAATACAGACGGACTTTTAACAAAGGCGTATACCTTTTATTTAGTTTGTACCTGTAGCGGCCGGAGCTTTTACAGTACCTTTAATCTTTAATACTTTAGTAGGTGTATCGGCATTAGAAATTACCGTAATAGCCTTTCTAATATGACCTACTCTTTTGGTATCATACTTTACTTGTATTTCTCCTGTTTTTCCCGGCATAATAGGATCTTCTGGCTTTTTAGGAATTGTACATCCACAGCTAGAACTTACTTTGCTAATTATTAGCGGAGCGTTACCCGTATTTGTAAATTCAAATACACGTACTCCGTCACTGCCCTTTTCTATTTCTCCATAGTCTACTGTCTCCGTCTTAAAATCTATCTTAGCCACTTTTTCCTGCGCGGTAAGACTAAATCCAAGTAGGCCAACAAATAATAATACTACTACTTTTTTCATCATTTTTAGTTTTGGGTGAATATCAAATGTAAATCTTTATCAAGGAACATCCAAAATTCTTTTGTTATGTAATAACGTTACTTATTTTTGTTTCGTATTTTAAATATGGGCAATTGTACAAGTATTCGTCCATTTTAACACATGATTCGATTAATCGCTTAAATACCCATCACAGGGTAGGCAAAAACTGTTCCAAAAATGGAAATTCCTTCAAAATATGACCCCCAAAAGGTAGAAGATCATTGGTATTCGTACTGGATGAAAAACAACTATTTCAGCTCTGTACCGGATGATAGAGAGCCCTATACCATTGTAATTCCGCCGCCAAATGTAACCGGAGTGTTGCATATGGGACATATGCTAAATAACACCATACAAGACGTACTTGTCCGTAGGGCTCGTCTTATGGGGAAAAATGCCTGTTGGGTACCCGGAATGGACCATGCATCCATTGCTACAGAGGCAAAAGTGGTAGCAAAGCTTAAGCAAGAAGGTATAAACAAGGAAGAAATAGGCAGAGAAGCCTTTTTAGAACACGCCTGGGACTGGACCAACCAGTATGGAGGAGTTATTCTGGAACAACTTAAAAAGTTGGGTTGTTCTTGCGACTGGGAGCGTACCAAGTTTACGATGGATGAAGATATGTCGGCCTCCGTTATTAAGGTTTTTGTCGATTTACATAAAAAAGGCCTTATTTATAGAGGATTTAGAATGGTAAACTGGGATCCAGAGGCAAAAACGACCCTTTCTGATGAGGAAGTAGTGCATGAAGAAAGGCAAGGTTTGTTGTATTACTTATCCTATAAAATTGAAGACAGCGAAGAAACGGTAACTATTGCTACTACAAGGCCTGAAACCATTTTAGGGGATACCGCTATTTGTATTCACCCAGAAGACGAACGTTATACCCATTTGAAGGGTAAAAAAGCTATTGTACCTATTTGCAATAGGGCCATTCCTATTATTGAAGATACCTATGTAGATATTGAATTTGGAACGGGATGTTTAAAAGTTACTCCTGCTCATGATATTAATGACTACAATCTGGGTGAAAAGCACCAATTGGAAACAATCGATATTTTTAATGAAGACGCTACGCTCAATAGCCATGGGTTGCATTATGAGGGTCAAGATCGTTTTGTAGTGCGCAAAGCCATTGCCAAAGAATTGGAAAAAGAAGGTTTTTTGGTAAAAACTGAACAGCATATGAATAAAGTAGGTACTTCTGAGCGAACTAAGGCGGTTATAGAACCGCGCTTATCCGATCAGTGGTTCCTTGATATGGAAGAAATTGTAAAACCGGCTTTAAGCTCGGTATTAGATAGCCAAGAAGTAAAATTATTCCCTAAAAAGTTCGAAAATACCTATCGCCACTGGATGGAAAACATCCGAAATTGGAATATTAGTCGCCAGCTCTGGTGGGGACAACAAATACCCGCTTATTACTACGGCAGTGGTAAAAACGACTATGTGGTAGCAGAAAGCAAAGAAGAAGCCTTAGCACTGGCCAAAGCGGCTACCAACAATTCGAACTTAAGTATGGCCGATTTAAAACAGGATGAGGATGCCTTGGATACCTGGTTTTCTTCCTGGTTATGGCCTATTAGCGTTTTCAATGGAATTTTGGAACCTAATAATGCAGAGGTGAACTATTACTATCCCACCAATGATTTGGTAACGGGCCCTGATATTTTGTTTTTCTGGGTAGCCAGAATGATTATTGCGGGCTATGAGTACAGAGACGAACGCCCTTTTGAAAATGTATACCTCACCGGTTTGGTACGGGATAAGCAGCGGCGTAAGATGTCTAAACAGCTCGGAAATTCGCCAGATGCTTTAGAATTAATTAAAGAATTTGGTGCTGGTGGGGTGCGTGTAGGGTTGTTATTGAGCTCTGCGGCAGGGAATGATCTTATGTTTGATGAGACTTTATGCCAACAAGGAAAGAATTTTGCCAATAAAATATGGAACGCCTTCCGTTTGGTGCAAGGCTGGGAAGTTGCAGATATGGCTCAACCAGAGGCTGCCAAGTTGGGTATTGCATGGTACACAGCCAAGTTTAATGAAACGTTGGAGCTTATTGAAGATCATTTTAGCAAATACCGTATTTCTGATGCTTTAATGGCTATTTACAAGCTCATTTGGGACGACTTTTGTTCTTGGTTGCTAGAAATTGTGAAACCGGCCTATCAGCAGCCTATTGATAGCGATACCTATAATGCAATTATTCATTTATTTGAAGAAAACTTAAAGATCTTGCATCCGTTTATGCCTTTCTTAACAGAGGAGGTATGGCAGCATATGGGAGATAGAACTGAAGACGAAGCGCTAATCGTTGCTTCTTGGCCTAAAACAACTAAAGTGAATACGGACCTAATAAAAGAATTTGATTTTGCTGCTGAGGTAATTTCTGGGGTACGTACTATTCGAAAGGAAAAGAATATACCTATGAAAGAAGCATTGGCACTTTCGGTTTTAAATAAAGAAGGACATGGAAATACTTGGGACGCAGTTATCGCAAAACTCACTAACCTAGCAGAGATAACTACAGTAACGCAGGCGGTTGATGGCGCATTATCATTCCGAGTAAAAAGCAATGAGTATTTTATTCCAATGGAAGGTGCTATAGATATTGAAGCAGAGATTAAGAAAATTAATGAGGAATTAAAGTATACCCGTGGCTTTTTACAATCTGTAACTAAAAAACTGAGCAACGAACGCTTTGTTAATAATGCTCCAGAACAGGTAGTAGCAGTAGAAAAGAAGAAGGCAGCAGATGCAGAAGCTAAAATTGCTACATTAGAAAAGAGCCTGGCTAGTTTGGAGTAATAGCGTTATGAAGCATGCGTCAAATGGCTAATACAAAAACCTATTTCAACTGGAGCTCCGGAAAAGATGCTGCATTAGCGTTATACTATCTTCAAAAAGAAGGGAAATATAAGGTAGATAAATTGCTTACTTCGGTAAACGAATTTCATAATAGAGTTGCTATGCATGGCCTTAGAAGCGTGCTATTGATGCAGCAAGCCAAAGCTATAGGACTCCCTTTAACTACTGTTCACTTACCAGAAGAACCTAGTATGGAAGATTACAACCATATCATGGAAACTACGGTACAAGAGTTACAAAACGAAGGATATCAACATTGTGGATTTGGGGATATTTTTTTAGAAGATCTAAGAGCATATAGGGAAGCACAGTTAAAACCATTTGGGATACATGCCCATTTTCCACTTTGGAAACAAGATACAAAAGCACTACTGGAAGCGTTTATTGGTTTGGGTTTTAAAGCCATTGTGATCTGTACAAAGGCAGCGTTGTTAGACAAATCCTTTGTTGGAAGGGAGTTAGATGCTAGCTTTATAAATGATTTACCAGCAAATGTAGATCCCTGCGGGGAGCATGGGGAATTTCACACCTTTTGCTATGATGGCCCTATTTTTAAGGAGCCCGTAAAGTTTAGTCTTGGAGAAAAGGTATACAGGGCCTATAAAGCCCCTACAGATAGTGATATGTCAGCAGAAACTTCAGATATGGGCTTCTGGTTTTGCGATTTAATCCCTGCGCAAGATTAAAGAAGTGAGTAGATTTCTCAAGAAATAAAACCAACTGCTTTACTTTAATACAAAAAAAGGCACCCTAAAGGATGTCTTTTATGGTCCTGTAATAAAGAAGTTTTTTAATCAAAGGTCCATACATCACTCAACGCTTCTCCATTTGCAAATCCTCCAAGTATCCAAACTTTATTATTATATACCAATGATGTATGCGAAGATCTAACACTAAATGGGGCCAATGGAGCTTCTTCCCAGTTTATACCATCATCACTATACCAAATATCTTTAACAGATGTAGAATTCCCAATAAATCCGGCGATATTCCATATTTTATTATCAAATATTAAAGTGGAATGGTCAGTTCTCGGTACAAAAGAGGCAGTATCAGTAACTTCTTCCCATGACACACCATCGTCGCTAGACCAAACATCGTTTGTAATACCGGAGTTTGTAAAACCACTCGTAATCCATATTTTATTGTTGTACACGAATGATGAGTGAAATCCACGTTCTTCAAACAAAGCAGTATCTGTTGCCTCACTCCATGTTATGCCATCTGAACTAAACCAAACATCATTTGTTTCAGCAAAAGAGTTTTCACTATCTAAGCCCCCTATCACCCATATTTTATTATCAAATACCACTGAAGAATGATATGCCTTGAACCCAAATGGGGCATTTGAAACAGCCTGTTGCCAAGTAATACCATCTTCGCTAAACCAAATATCATTTGTGGCCACAAGAGAACTATTAAAACCCCCTATTATCCAAATCTTATTATTGAAGACTACGGAGGAGTGTCCTTCCCTCGCAATAAACTCAGCATCGTTTGTTGCTTCCTCCCAAGTCGCTCCGTCAGTACTGTACCAAACATCATTTTTCCTGTTTTGGTCATTATCTAAACCTCCTATTACCCACATCTTATTTTCGAAAACAACTGAAGTATGACTATATCTAGGTC
>CAZWVO010000034.1:0-10099 GCA_964637535.1 uncultured Flavobacteriaceae bacterium | reverse complement strand
ATTACAACCTTGTAAATGCCCAACAAGCTCGTAGAATTTTGGATAGGCTAGTGGGGTATCAGCTTTCCCCGGTACTATGGAAAAAAATTAAACCTGGTCTTTCTGCCGGTAGAGTACAATCTGTTGCCGTACGTTTAATTGTAGAACGCGAGCGGGATATTGAAGGGTTTACGCCTAAGGCTTCCTTTAAGATAATGGCAGAATTTAAAACAGAATCGGGGAGTGTATTTAGTGCCAAGTTGGGAAAAACCTTCCCTAATAAAGAAGAAGCGCAAGCTTTTTTAAATTCCAATATGGGCGCGTTATTTAGTGTTTCGGACTTGGATAAAAAGCCTGCGAAAAAATCTCCTGCGGCACCTTTTACCACATCTACCTTACAACAAGAAGCTTCTAGAAAACTTTATTTTTCTGTGGGTAGAACCATGCAGGTTGCCCAACGTTTGTATGAGGCAGGGTTAATTACTTATATGAGAACAGATAGTGTTAACCTTTCTAAAGAAGCTTTAGACGCAGCAAAGGATGCTATTGTAGAAAATTATGGAGAGCGGTATAGTACGGTTCGAAATTTTTCGGGCAAGTCTAAAGGGGCGCAAGAGGCTCACGAAGCGGTACGCCCTACAGATATGAAAAGACAATCACCTTCTTTAGAACGCGATCAAGAGAAGTTATACGAGCTCATATGGAAACGTACCATTGCTTCTCAAATGAGCGATGCTGCTTTGGAACGAACCAATGTAAAAATTAAAAGTAATACACATTCTGAAACTTTTACGGCCAATGGAGAGGTGATTACTTTTGACGGCTTTTTAAAAGTATATTTAGAAGGTAAAGACGAAGAGGATAGTGGTGAGGAACAGGAAGGGATATTGCCAGCAATGGAGGTTGGGAACACATTGGTAAACAATTTTATTAGCGCTACGGAACGTTTTTCAAGGGCTCCATACCGTTATACAGAAGCCTCTTTGGTAAAAAAATTGGAAGAGCTAGGAATAGGAAGACCGTCTACCTACGCACCAACGATCTCTACTATTCAGAATAGAGGGTATGTAGAAAAAGGAACCGTTGAAGGCGTAGAACGGAAGTATGCACAATTGGTTCTGGAGGGTGCCGATGTTATAGAAAAAACGCTTTCTGAAAATGTAGGTTCGGATAAAGGAAAACTGGTGCCCACGGATATTGGAATGATCGTAAATGACTTTTTGGTAAGCCATTTTGCTACCATTTTAGATTACAATTTTACTGCTAAAGTAGAAGAGAATTTTGATGAAATTGCGGCTGGCGGTGAAGACTGGCAGCAGATGATGAAGGATTTTTATAAAGACTTTCATCCTAATGTAAAGGAGGTAGAGGAGAATGCAGAACGCGCTAGTGGAGAACGTGTTTTAGGAAAGGACCCTAAAACAGGTAGGCAGGTTTCTGTGCGTTTGGGACGTTTTGGTCCTATGGTACAAATAGGAACCGTAGATGAAGAAGAAAAACCCTTGTTTGCTAGTTTATTACCAGACCAATCGTTGACTTCCATTACGTATGAAGAAGCCATGGAGTTGTTTAAACTACCACGTAAACTGGGTGTTTATGAAGGAGAAGAGGTAGAAGCCAATGTGGGCCGTTTTGGACCTTATGTGCGTTTTGGAAAGAAATTTGTGTCGTTAGGAGCAGGAGAGAGTGCTATGGATATTAGCATGGAGAGAGCAATAGAACTGATTGTTGAAAAGCAAAAAGCAGACGCACCAATTACCACCTATGAAGGTAAAGATGTGACCAAAGGAAAGGGCCGTTTTGGACCTTTTATTAAATGGGATGGCATGTTTATCAATGTCAATAAAAAGTACGATTTTGACCAACTTTCCCAAGCCGATATTGAAGAGCTTATAGAGCTTAAGAAACAAAAAGAGATCGAAAAATTAATACAAGAATGGCCAGAAGAAGGTATTCGCATTGAGAAGGCGAGATGGGGTAGGCATAACATTCTAAAGGGTAAAATTAAAGTTGAGCTTTCTAAAGATGTAGATGCTACTAAGGTAACCCTAGAAGAGGCTAAGACATTGATAGAAAAGAAGACACCTAAAAGGAAGACTAAGGCAAAATCTAAGACGAAAGCCAAGGCTAAAAAATAAGGAAATAGATAAAGTAAGTTACTTTACCAAATGCCAAAAAAGCGACAAGAGCGTATCAGGATTGCTTCTTATCCTATACCTTTGTAAGGAACCATCAATACCCTTTAAACCGAAATGGCATTCGATTTTTTAGCTCCGGTAGCAGATAATGTATTAGCGCATTGCGAGCTTTTACCTGCTCAGACCTTAGGAAGAAACATCAAAAAGCATACTGCAAAACAGGGGCTTCCGCCAATTGAAAGAGGTGCAATTGCCTTCTTAGGGGTACATGAATCTCGTAACGCTTTTATCAAAAAAATAGAGCGCTTAGACATTTCCCAGATTAGAATTCAGCTCTATAAATTAATGATGGGAAATTGGAATTCTAGACTTATAGATTTGGGCGATGTAGAAGAAGGTGCCACTGTAGAGGACACCTATTTTGTAGTAAAAGAGATCACTAATGCCTTACTTAAAAAAAATGTTACACCTATTATTATAGGTGCTACACAAGATATTACCTATCCTGCTTATAGAGCGTTTGACGGGATATGGAATATGGTAAATTTAGTAGCGGTAGATAGTAGATTTGATTTTGGGGAGGCCGATGAACTTATCTCTTCCCAATCATATATGAGTAAAATCATTACCGATAAACCAAACAATCTTTTCAATTTTTCTAATCTAGGATACCAGAGTTACTTTAATGCTCAAGAAGAAATAGATCTTATGGAGCGTCTTTTTTTTGATGCCTATCGTCTTGGAGATATTATTGCAGAGGTGTCTTTAGTAGAACCAGTACTCAGAGACGCGCATATGGTAAGTCTGGATATGCAATCTATTAAGGCAAGTGAGATGGGAATGTCGCCACATTTTTCTCCTAACGGATTAACGGGCAGAGAAGTTTGTGCCATTGCTCGCTATGCGGGTATTAGTGATACCGTGGCGGTTTTTGGGATTTATGAGTCTGAGAATACGGTACAATCTTTTCAATTAATTGCTCAGATTATCTGGTACTTTATAGAAGGTGTTAACTTTAGAATAAAGGAGTCGCCCTTTACACATAAGGACGACTTTACCAAGTTTATTGTTCCAATGGACGAGGAGGAGATGATATTTCACAAGAGTAATCTCTCTGATAGGTGGTGGGTAGAAATACCATCAATTTTAACTTCACATAATAAAACAAATTCACCAGCGTTATTACCATGCACCGAAAAGGATTATTTGGAGGCATGTAGTCAAAATATTCCAGAAAGGTGGTTAAAGGCATATAAGAAAGGCCTTCATTGAAAAAATTAATTTTTAAAGGATGAATTGTTTACACAATAAATTAACTAAAATTAAGTTTTAGTGAGTAATAATTGTGTTTACAATTTTTTAAATGTAATCTGAAATTTAACCAAAAGTATGAAAAAGCTATTGTTATCATCTTTAGCATTTGTTTTTTTACTCACAAGTTGTGGGTCCAAAACAAAAGGAGAACTAGTCGGAGCCAAGGGTAAAAAATGGTATCCGGAAAAACCTTATGGTATGGAGCTCATTCCAAGAGGATCTTATATCATGGGTAAAAGTGAAGAAGATCAAGCCAAGGTTCTCAATGCGCCAACAAAAACTGTTACCGTAAGATCCTTCTATATGGATGATACTGAAATCACGAATAGTGAGTATCGCCAATTTGTAGAATGGGTTAAAGATTCCATTACCAGAACCAGACTTGCAATTCTTGCAGATGAGTTAGGTATGGGTCCAGAAGATGGAGGTATTGGAGACTTTGCTTTCAAAGGTGCAGATACTACAAAACTTTCTGTATACGAAAAATATAAATTGGATACATCTTTTGATTTAGACAACAGACCGTTGAATAAAGATGAAGATATTATCTGGGATACTTCAGATTATCCAGATGAGTACTATTCAGAAGTAATGGATTCACTTTACATTCCTGAAGAAGAATCATACAATGGACAACGTACGATAGACGTAACAAAATTAAAGTACAAATATAGTTGGATGGATATCCAAGCTGCCGCCCGTTCAAAAACAGGAAGCAGAAAAGATTTCATCAGACAAGAAGAATTAGAGATTTATCCAGATACTACGGTTTGGATTAGAGACTTTGAGTACTCCTACAATGAGCCTATGCACAATGATTACTTTTGGCACGATGCCTACAGTGATTATCCTGTAGTAGGTATTTCTTGGGAGCAAGCAAAGGCGTTCTGTAACTGGAGAACCAAGTTTAAGAACGACGATCAAAAGGAACGTAACAAGCAGTTTGTTAACCAGTTTAGATTGCCTACAGAGGCAGAGTGGGAATATGCTGCAAGAGGTGGTATCGAAGGTGGTACCTATCCTTGGGGTGGTCCTTATGTAATTAGCGATACGGGTTGCTTTATGGCAAACTTTAAACCGCAACGTGGAGATTACGCTGCAGATGCGGCACTCTATACGGTAGAAGCTAAGTCTTACGAACCTAATGATTTTAACTTATACAATATGGCAGGTAATGTATCTGAGTGGACTAACTCTAGCTACGATCCAAGTTCATATGACTATGTTTCTACAATGAACCCTAATGGCGGCGATGGCGATAACGCTAGAAAGGTAATCAGAGGAGGATCATGGAAAGATGTTGCTTACTTCTTGCAAGTGAGTACCAGAGATTACGAATACATGGATTCTGCACGTAGTTATATCGGCTTTAGAACCGTACAAGATTATATGGGAGAAGAAGACTCAACTAATGGCAGAGGACTTTAAAACAATAGAAAAACAATAATTACATATTTTTTTCAAACTTTAACCAAATACTTATTATTAATTAAACTTAAATTAAATTTAAAATTATGGCACAGTCAAAATCAACAAAAAAATTATTTAACATGGCCTACGGGCTTGGAGCATCGATAGTAATTATCGGAGCTTTATTTAAAATCTTACACTGGGAATTAGGACCATTAAACGGTGGAGTATTACTAGCTATTGGTCTAATTACAGAGGCACTTATTTTTGCAATTAGTGCATTTGAACCAGTAGATGATGAATACGATTGGTCTTTAGTATATCCAGAATTAGCTGGAGGAGCGTCTAGCGGAAAGAGTAACGATGCTCTTGAAATAAAACAAGCTGAAGCTTCTTTATCTGCCAAGTTAGATGAGATGTTAAAAGAAGCTGGTGTAGATGCCAACCTAATGGAAAGTTTAGGATCTAGTATCCGTAACTTTGAAGGTGCTGCTAAAGGAATTGCTCCTACAGTAGACGCTATGGAATCTACTAAAAAGTACTCTGATGAAATGGTACAAGCTGCCGCTCAAATGGAGTCTTTAAACAGCCTTTACAAAGTACAGTTAGAAAGTGCAAGCAAGCAAGCTTCTGTTAACGAAGAAGTAGTTCAAAATGCAAGTGCACTTAAAGACCAAATGGAATCTTTAGCTACTAACCTTTCTTCATTAAATGGAGTTTACGGTGGTATGCTTACTGCAATGAACAGAAACTAATTAGTTGCAATAACCCAAATCAAATTATTAATTAAAACTAATTAGAAAAACATGGCAGGAGGAAAACAGTCACCACGTCAGAAGATGATTAACCTAATGTACTTGGTTTTCATCGCCATGCTGGCGCTGAACATGAGTAAAGAAGTTCTATCTGCGTTCGGTATTATGAACGAAAAGTTAGAAGCTTCTAACATAAAAGCTTCGGAAAATAACCTAGCTTTCCTAGAAGGCTTAGAAGTTAAAGCTGAAGAAAATGAGGCAAAGTTTGGTCTTTTATACACAAAAGCTAAAGAGATCAAATCGATATCTCAGGAGTATTATGACTACTTAGAAAACCTTAAGAAGGAGATGACGAAGGATGTTGACGATGTTAAGGATTATCAAGTAATGGATAAGACAGACTTTCTAGATCAGCGTTTTTTCCAAGGAGAAAACCTGAGTAAAGACGGAAAAGAATTCTTAGACAGAATTAACAACTATCGTTCTAAAGTTAGTGGTATTTTACCACAAGGTACTGCAATGGACGAGGTAAGAGCTGCAACTAAGACGCGTTTCGCAACAGGAGATGAAAACGGGAAGGTAGAGCGAAGAGACGGCGTTAAAGTAGATTGGATGAACTACAAGTTCGAAGGATACCCATTGGTAGCTTCTTTAGCCAATATTACTGCGTTGCAAGCCGATATTAAAGCTACAGAGCAAGATGCACTTAAAGCAATGTTACAAGGTAAACTTACAAGTGAGATTTCTTTAACAAACTTTAAAACATCCTTGTCTGCTTCTAAATCTGCATTCTATGCAGGTGAGCCTTACGATGGTAAAATTGTTATTAGTAAAACTGATAACTCTTCTACTCCAGTAAGAGCAGAGTTAACCCTTGATGGTAGAAAACTAGCAGATGGGAAAGACTACAAGCTAGAAGCTGGTGGTGTTAAGATGTTGATTAGTGCTGGTGGTCCTGGAGATCATACTGTAAAAGGTACGATGTTCTTTAAGCAAGATGGTGAAGAAATTCCTGTAGAAGTAAATAACTCTTTTGCAACTATTACTAAGCCAAATGCTGCTGTAATTTCTGCAGATAAGATGAATGTTGTTTACCGAGGAGTAGCTAACCCTATGACGGTTTCTATCCCTGGTATTCCTGACAACAAAGTTTCTGCTAGCGGTGCTGGTCTTAGTAAAAGAAGTGGTAGTAAATATGTTATGAATCCTAGAACAGGAAGAACAGTTACTATTACAGCAAGTGGTACGTTGCCTGATGGACAAAAAGTATCTTCTAGAAACGAATTCAGAATTAAGGATATTCCAAGACCTTCTGGTACTATTCGTGGACAAGCTAACAGCGCTAAAATGCCAAGAAAGAACTTAGAGATTTCTACGGTAGGTGCGTTATTAGAAGATTTTGATTTTGATATTAATATTGCGGTAAGTGAGTTTAAATTTAAAGTACCTGGACAACCAACAGTTGTTGTTCGTGGAAACAAATTAGATTCTAGAGCCAAGTCGGCACTTAAGCGTGCAGGTCGTGGTGATGCCGTTCAAATCTTTGATATCAGAGCGTATATTACTAACAATAGAACATATAAGTTGAAGAAAGTATCGCCAGTAGTGGTAGAGCTTACCAACTAATACGTTTTTGAACTAAACAAAGTAAAATTGAATTTTATGAATTGGAAGAAATTTTTAATTGTCGGAGCCATCACCTTATTACCAGCTTCTATGTTAGCGCAGGCAAATATTTTAAATGCCAAGCGCCCGCAAGAAATTGGTCAGAAGACAGAAGCTCAGAAGGCTCAAGATAACGATACGCCTTTAGCATACGGATACGTAGATGATAGAGATATTCTCTGGTCTAAGACCGTATGGGAGGTAATTGACTTAGATGAGCGTGTTAATTTTGCCCTTTATTATCCTACAGATACTGTAGATATTGGTGCCGATAGACGTTCCTTATACGATGTTCTTATTAAGAACATTAAAAATGGAAAACTACAGGATGTGTATGTAGACTCTTATTTTACCGAAAAACGAAAGTTTGAGGATCTTAAGGCTACCTTAACCAAAACGGATACCACAGAGCTTGGATATGAGCAAATCAATGCAGGTGAAGCTGTTTCTCCGGAATATATTAACCAGAGAGACTTAACCGCTGCCGATTTGGAAGAATATCTAATCAAAGGGATTTGGTACTTTGACAAGCGTCAAGGAGAGTTAAAATATCGTTTACTAGGAATTGCTCCTGTAGCACCAGACGTAAACTTTATTGATGACGATTCTATTGATATAGCTGACTCTAAAGTAGCCCTATTCTGGGTATGGTTCCCTGGAGCTAGGCAAATTTTGCACGAAGCCAAGGTATTTAACCAACGCAACTCTGCGCAACCCATATCTTTTGATATGTTGCTCAATGCGAGAAGGTTTAATGCCACGATATATAAAGAAGATAATGTGCACGGTGACCGTGAGATTAAGAAATATATCGCAGACAATGCCCTATTTCAATTGTTAGAAGCTGACCGTATTAAAGAAGTAATACGAGACAGAGAGCAAGACATGTGGGCTTACTAAGAATACGAATTTCCAATTCACTATAGTATAGAACGCTGCACCTAAAGGTGCAGCGTTTTTTTATGCGCAAATCTTAGCTACCTTTACCTCATGAAAGATTACTTGGTTGTAGGTATGGGATTAGCTGGGGTAGCTTTTTGCGAAGTACTAGCCCAAGAAAAGAAGTCCTTTACCGTTGTTAGCAATACTTCTCAGCAGGCTTCTACCGTTGCAGGAGGCTTGTATAACCCTGTAATCTTAAAAAGGTTTACTATGGCATGGCTTGCGCAACAACAGCTTTCTCAAGCGTTACCATTTTACGAACGGCTTCAAAAAAAATTAGACATTGTTTTAGATCATAAGGTCCCAGTACTAAGAAAGTTTGCATCCATAGAAGAACAAAACCTTTGGTTTGAGAAAGCAGATCAGCCAGGACTAACCAGGTTCTTATCTCCAAAAATTATTTCCAATACCAATACTCATATTGATGCTCCTTTTGGGTATGGCGAGGTGCTAGATACTGGCAGAATAGATACTGCTTTGCTCCTTAAAAGCTATGTAGAATACCTTAAAAAACAGGATTTGTTTATAGCGGAGACCTTTAACCATAATCGTGTAACGCAACATAAAGAGTATATAGCCTATAACGGAATTAAGGCTAAAAATATAGTTTATGCGGAAGGCTACGGGCTTAAGGAGAATCCCTACTTTAATTACCTCCCATTAAATGGCACTAAGGGAGAATTGCTTACCATTAAGGCCCCAGACCTTAACGAATCTTGTGTGATTAAATCTTCGGTATTTATTATTCCCCTAGGCAATCATTTGTATCGGGTTGGTGCAACCTATAAATGGAAAGATAAAACCAATGTACCAACGGCTATGGCTAAAACAGAGTTGCTAGGTAAGCTGGATACCTTTTTAAAGTGTTCCTATGAAGTAGTAAAGCATGTGGCAGGTATTAGACCTACTGTTACAGATAGAAGGCCTTTGGTAGGGCAGCATCCAGATTATCCGCGTTTCTACCTGCTAAATGGGTTTGGTTCCCGTGGGGTAATGATTGCCCCCTTTGCAGCCCAACAATTGTTCCAAGCTATAGAAGTGCAAATACCAGTGCATCCGGAAATGGATATTGCTCGATTTGCTCAAAAGTATGCTTAGCTGTTTACGAGGGATCCTAGCGCTTTACAACCTTTGCATCGTACTTGAAAAAAAGGTTAATCCAAATATTTCTAGATAAACGAATAATTACGGGCATAAAAACGATTAGGGTGGCCACTATAGCCATAAATGATGTAATTAGGGAAGTCTCTATTAAAAGAAAGGAAACGGAAAAAGCAGCTAGGGCAAAAACAATTCCCACACCATAACTTACATACATAGCACCATAAAAAAAGGAAGGCTCCATCTTGTATTTTGTTTTGCAGTGAGAACAGCGCTCATGCATTTTAAAAAGAAGCCCTGGCCTGTACGGATTTGAATTTACATACATGCTTTCTAAATGACACTTAGGACAACTTCCTGTTAAAATACTGTAGAGTTTGTTTCCTTTTTTTAACATTTGCAAAATGTTTATTCAAAATTACGCTTTTACCTAACTTTTAATGTAACCTTGGTCACAAAATATGCTTAACATTCACAATCTTTCTGTTGCTTTTGGCGGCGAGTATTTATTTGAAGAAATTGCTTTCCGATTAAATGCTGGAGACCGGGTAGGCCTTATTGGTAAAAATGGTGCTGGGAAATCTACATTACTCAAATTGTTATCTAAGGATATGAAGCCAGATTCTGGCACTATAGCTTCTGATAAAGAGGTAAACATTGGATTTCTACGTCAAGATATTGATTTTGAACAGGGGAGAAGTGTTATTGAAGAGGCCCAGCAAGCTTTTGTTGAAATAAAGAAATTAGAGCTTCAGCTAGATCGCATTAATCAACAACTGGCAGAACGTACAGATT
>CAZWVO010000033.1:0-10191 GCA_964637535.1 uncultured Flavobacteriaceae bacterium | reverse complement strand
ATTAGTATTGATCTATAAGTTATTTTTTATCGTGTTAAGGAATAAATAAAAGGTATTCGTTTTAATGTAAAGGACGATATTCTATCTTTGTAAAAACCAAACTGTGATGGAGCTGAAGCTGACGAAACCTATTTGTTTTTTTGATCTGGAAACCACGGGCACTAATGTGGCTAAAGACAGAGTAGTAGAAATTTCTATTCTTAAGATATACCCCAACGGAAATAAAGAGAGTAAAACTTGGCTGGTGAATCCGGAAATGGATATCCCAGAAGAGGTGGTTGCTGTGCATGGTATTTCTAACGAGAAAGTAGTAAATGAGCCAACCTTTAAAGAGCTTTCTAAAGAAATTTATAGTATAATTAAGGATAGCGATTTGGGTGGATTTAACTCGGATCGTTTTGATATTCCATTGCTTGCCGAAGAAATGTTACGTGCAGATATTGATTTTGATATGAAAAACAGGGTGTCTGTAGACGTACAAACTATTTTTCATAAAATGGAAAAACGAACTTTAGGCGCTGCGTATAAATTTTATTGCGATAAAGAGCTCACAAACGCGCATAGTGCTGAAGCAGATACGGTAGCAACGTATGAAGTATTGCTATCTCAATTAGATCGTTATCCGGAATTGGAAAACAACATCAAAAAGTTATCCGAATTTTCTAGAAGACGAGAAACCCTAGATTTTGCAGGTTTTATTGCCGTAGACAAAGATGGAGCACCTATGTTTTCTTTTGGGAAACATAAAGGAAAAAAAGTAATGACCGTTATGGATGAAGAACCCGGCTATTTTGGATGGATTCTAAATGCAGATTTTCCGTTGTACACTAAAAAAGTATTAACACAAATAAAACTCAGTAAACTCAATAATAAACTAAGTTAAACACACCACACCATGCGCTACCTTTGGGTTATCTTTTTTCTGACGGCACCCCTGACCGCTCAGGAAATACTCTTTGAGGGGAAAGTATATGATCATAAAACCAAGGATCCCATACCCTATGTGAATCTCAGTTTTTTAAATACCTTAAAAGGAACTTCTACGGATGAAGAAGGGCATTTCTATTTAGACATTCCCGAGCCTTATTTGGAAAAAAAGGTACATATATCTTCTCTAGGCTATAAAGACACTATTGTAGAAGCTAAAAAGTTGTACGCTGCCAAGCGCATAAATATGGTAGAAGAGTCTTTTGAGTTGGATGAGGTTGTTGTTTCGGAGAGTTTAGGCAATTCTGATGTGCTTAATCCAGTGACTAGCTATAGTCTTACTAGTGGTTTTGCCTCTTCTTCAACACCTTGGGTTCTAGCGCTTTATTTTCCTAATATTGGCGCGCAAAAGAAAGTAGTAAATAAGGTTACTGTTTTTTTTCAGAAGAATGCAGAATTCAAGAGAGCAACGGCAAAATTTAGATTGCGAATTTACGATGTAGATCCTATCACTAAAAAGCCCAATAAAGACCTCATGCGAAAAAGTATGGTCTTAGAAAGCAAAGTGATGAAAGAGTATGTTTCTGTAGACCTTTCTGCTTTTAATATACGAATTCCTCAAAATGGAATATACATTGGATTAGAATGGTTGTTTGTGCCCCATAATTGGTATAAGAAGACAGGAAAACATCCACTCACCAATAAACCTGTAGTAGAAGATAGGTTTGCTCCAACTTTTGGAGGGGTATATGCTAAAAATCAGAATTACAAGGCTATGGTGTATGGTTTAGGGGAATGGACAGATTTTAGTGTAAAATCTAAAGACAGGACCAAAAATTTTATTCCCGCAATTAGTTTAAAAATTTCAAGAGAATAAATTCCAATTATAAATTCGGGTCATGAAAATTATTTGTATCGGTAGAAATTATACAGCTCATATTAAAGAGCTGGAAAATGAAAAACCAGCAGATCCTATTGTTTTTATTAAACCAGACTCTGCTGTATTGCCTAAGGAACAAGATTTTTATATCCCCGAGTTTACCAAAGAAGTGCATTACGAAGTAGAAGTATTGGTAAAAATTAAAAAAGTGGGGAAACATATTCAACAGCAATTTGCGCATACCTATTATGATGAAATTGGCTTGGGAATAGATTTTACAGCTAGAGATTTGCAATCCGAGCTAAAAGAAAAAGGACTTCCATGGGAGAAAGCGAAAGGTTTTGATGGTGCAGCCGTGATTGGAAAGTGGTTATCCAAAGATAATTTTAAAGATATTAACAACCTTAATTTTTCACTTTACAAAAATGAAACTATAGTACAAGAAGGGAATACAAGTCTGATGCTATGGAAGATAGATGAATTGATAGCATATGTTTCTACCTTCTTTATGTTAAAAAAAGGAGATGTGTTGTTTACAGGAACCCCAGCCGGGGTTGGTAAAATAGCAACAAATGATTATCTTTCAGGAACGCTTGAAGGACAACAGTTGTTTTCTATAAAAATTAAATAAATGATTTATAGTCTTGAGAAATTAAATGAAATGGCCGATGGAGATAATGAATTCATCAACTCTGTAATTTCCGTATTTTTAGAAGAAGTACCTGAGGATTTAGCCGCTTTAGAAACGGCAATTGAAAAACAGGATTACGAGAATGTGTACAAATTGGCCCATAAAATAAAACCAAATGTAGATCTCTTAGGTATGGAGCAAACCAGAGCTACTGCACTAGAAATAGAGACCTTGGGTAAAAACCCGGAAAATAGTGAAGATGAGATTGTACGCAAATTTCCATTGTTAAAAAAGGATATTCACCAGGTGGTTTCTGAACTGAAAAAAGACTTTAAGCTTTAATGTTTGCCGAAATTATTACCATTGGCGATGAAATTCTTATTGGCCAAATAGTAGATACCAATTCTGCTTTTATTGCCAAGGAGCTCAATAAGATTGGAATTTCTGTGTTTCAAATCACTTCTGTACAAGACGAAACTGATCATATTTTACAGGCCCTCTCAGAAGCACAGAAAAGAGCACAAGTAGTTATTATTACCGGGGGGTTAGGGCCTACCAAAGACGACATTACCAAACATACACTTTGCACTTTTTTTAACGATACGCTGGTAGAAGATGCTAAGGTTTTAGCCCATGTAGCGTTGCTGTTTAAAAAGTTTATCGGAAAACCCATGTTAGCAGTCAATAAAAAACAGGCATTGGTGCCATCTAAGGCGGAAGTGCTACACAACGCATATGGAACTGCTCCCGGAATGTGGATTAAAGAAGAAGGCACTGCTTTTATTTCCCTTCCCGGAGTGCCTTTTGAGATGAAAAATCTAATGCGGGATGCCGTTATCCCTAAAATTAGTAAGGCCTTTGAACGGCCTTATATTTTACATAAAACCATAGTTACTTACGGTGTTGGAGAAAGTGCATTAGCAGAAAAAATAGCTGACTGGGAAGAGGAACTACCTTCTTTCATAAAGCTAGCCTACCTTCCCAATCTAGGAAAAGTACGTTTGCGTTTAAGCGCCAAAGGAGCGGATAATGAGGTTTTGAAAAAAGCTATGGCAGAGCAGGTAACTAAATTATACGCCATAATAGGAGATATCATTTTTGGAGAAGAAGGTACTGAAACGCTAGAAGAAGTTGTGGCAAAACTCTTAACTCAAAAGAAATACACTTTGGCTACTGCAGAAAGTTGTACAGGAGGTAAAATTGCACAACAAATAACGGCAATCCCGGGTGCTTCTGCGTATTTTAAAGGAAGTGTAGTAAGTTATGCTACAGAGACTAAAATTGAAGTGTTGAAGGTGTCGGAAGTACTAATTAAGGAACATTCTGTAGTGAGCGAAGCGGTTGCTATGGCCATGGCGGTTAATGTTCAAAAGTTGTTAAAAACAGATTTTGCTATTGCCACCACAGGTAATGCAGGCCCTACTAAGGGAGATTCCTCAGCAGATGTAGGAACAATTTTTATCGGTATTGCTACTCCAGATCGTGTTTTTGCCCAGCAATTTAGAATGGGAAATCATCGCGAGAGAATTGTTCAAAAGACTGTAAATAAGGCGTTCGAGATATTGCAGAAAGAAATTTTAAAATTCTGAATAAGATTTTTGTCCGTACAACAAAAAAGCATTAAATTTGCAGCCTGTTTAAAATAACACAGAGATGTCTAAAGTTTGTGAAATTACCGGTAAAAGAGCCATGTTTGGAAATAATGTGTCCTTTTCTATCAATAAAACCAGAAGAAGATTTAATGTAAATCTTTCTAAGAAACGTTTTTATATTCCTGAAGAGGATAAGTGGATTACGCTAAAAGTATCTGCTAGAGCGTTAAAGAGCATTAACAAAAAAGGAATCTCTGCAGTTTTAAAAGAAGCTAAAGCAAACGGAGTTTTAAAATAAGCGCCGAAAATTACGATTTACAATGGCAAAGAAAGGAAATAGAATTCAGGTTATTCTAGAGTGCACGGAGCATAAAGAGTCTGGTAAGCCAGGAACTTCTAGGTATATTACTACCAAGAATAAAAAAAACACTCCAGATAGAATAGAATTAAAAAAGTTCAATCCTATCCTTAAAAGGATGACTGTTCATAAAGAGATAAAATAAAAAGAGATGGCAAAGAAGACCGTAGCCTCGTTACAAACGAGTTCAAAGAGATTAACAAAAGCCATAAAAATGGTAAAGTCACCTAAAACAGGCGCTTACACCTTTGTTGAGTCCGTTATGGCTCCAGAGGCAGTTAATACTTGGTTGGCTAAGAAATAGGACCCTATGTTATACGGGTTTTAAAGCTACTTTCTACAAGAAAGTAGCTTTTTTATTTTCATATCTTTGTGTAATAGATTGTAATACCAAATATGAGCTTATTTAAAAAGATATTTTCTTCAAAAAAGAAAGAAACATTAGACAAGGGTTTGGAGAAATCTAAAACCTCTTTCTTATCAAAATTGAGCAAGGCGGTTGCCGGAAAATCCAAAGTAGATGACGATGTCTTAGATAATTTGGAAGAAGTGCTGGTGAGTTCCGATGTTGGGGTAGATACTACGCTAAAAATTATTGATAGAATTGAGGCAAGGGTAGCCAAAGACAAATATATGGGTACCGAAGAGCTGAACACTATTCTAAGAGAAGAAATTGCTGGCCTTTTATCCGAGACGCATGTAGGAGAAGCAACGGATTTTGCTATTCCAGAGAAGTTAAAACCCTATGTAATTATGGTAGTGGGGGTTAACGGTGTTGGAAAAACTACAACTATTGGAAAACTTGCAAATCAATTTAAAAGTCAAGGACTAAAGGTCGTGCTAGGAGCAGCAGATACCTTTAGGGCAGCAGCAATAGACCAGTTGCAAGTATGGGCAGACCGTGTAGATATTCCTATGATTAAACAAGAAATGGGAAGCGACCCTGCCTCAGTAGCTTTTGACACCCTAAGTTCTGCAGTTACTACAGATGCAGATGTGGTTATTATTGATACAGCGGGTAGATTACATAACAAGGTAAATCTAATGAACGAGCTAACAAAGATAAAACGTGTAATGCAGAAGGTTGTAGAAAATGCCCCTCATGACGTATTGTTAGTGCTGGATGGTTCTACAGGTCAAAATGCTTTTGAGCAGGCCAAGCAGTTTACTAAAGCAACAGAAGTTACTTCTCTGGCGGTAACCAAATTAGATGGTACTGCTAAAGGCGGAGTAGTGATTGGTATTTCCGATCAATTTCAGATCCCTGTTAAATATATTGGAGTAGGGGAAGGGATAGAGGACCTACAGGTCTTTAATAAATATGAATTTGTCGATTCCTTTTTTAGCACGAGCTCTTGAGAAAAATACTGTGCATCCTATGTCTTTTTTGCCTTGGGTTTTTACAAGGGCAATTGAAACATCCTAAAGCCAGTCCCTTAGCTAGTTTAACACAAGAAGTGGGCCTTTCTAAAATAAGTGTAACCTATTCTCGACCCAGCGTACGTGGAAGAACCATTTTTGGAGATATCGTTCCTTATGGCCGTATTTGGCGAGTAGGCGCAAACGCTTCTACTAAGTTTACTGTAGATACTGATGTTGAAATCTTAGGCAATGTACTGCCAAAGGGTACTTATGCCTTGTATGCATTCCCAGAAGAAAAGCAGTGGGAAATTGTATTTCACACCAATACCTCGCATTGGGGCGATGGCCGTAAGGCGTACGATTCAAAAGAAGACGCTTTTAGAATAACTATTGTTCCAGAACAGATGCCTATTTTGCAGGAAAATTTTTTAATCAGTTTTGATGCTATTACACATAATAAATTGGCCATGTTATGGATATGGGAACATACTAAAATTACAATTCCAATACAGGTTCCTACAGATAGCAAGATGATGCAGGAGATAGCCACGCAATTAAAAGAAAACCCTAGTGCGCAAACCTATTACGAGGCGGCGCGCTACTTACAAGAACAGCAAAAAGAGTACGCTACGGCCTTAAATTATCTTAACCAAGCAATTGCTTTAGGTGGAGATACCTACTATTTTTACAGGGTAAAATCCTTGGTAGAAGCAGCTTTAGGGCAATATAAAAACGCTATTGAATCTGCCGATACATCCTTAAAACTGGCTAAAAAAGAAGGTAAGGACGAGTTTGTTCGGATGAATGAAAAAAATATTAAGCAGTGGAAACTGCAATCTAATACCCCTAAAAAATGAGACAGTTACAAACCCTAGTATTGGTATTCGTATTAATTTTTGGATACGCTTGTAAAGAAAATAAGGAAGTTAAGAAGGAAGATATAGTACTTTGGGAAGCCTATAATGATTCCGCCGAAGTGGCTGCTAATGCAGATCACGAGGTTGCTAGAATGCGTTATAAGTTGATTCAATCTAAGGTACTGGACAAAAATGAAGTCTTTTTGCCCTTGTACAATGAGGTATCTCAGTTTTCCGAAGCAGATTATAAAGAATTAAAACCACTTATTCTAGAACAAAATATACCTACAATACAGAAAGCTGTAAAGGATGGGAAACTCAATTATGAAAGGTTAAGTTTGTTTTACCTGTACCGTATCTACAAATACGAATTGGATAACACTACCACATTGAATACGGTAATTGCACTTAACGAAAATGTATTACTAGAGGCTAGAGCCTTAGACAAGGAGTATAAGGCAAACCCAAACACTAATCGGCATCCCCTTTTTGGTATGCCTATTCTTTTAAAAGATAATATTAATACCGCAGGAATGAATACTACTGCGGGCGCCATTGCTTTAAAAGAAAACACCGTTGATGATGCGTTTATTGTACAACAATTGAAAGCAAAAAAAGCATTAATTCTTGGAAAGGTCAACCTTAGTGAATGGGCTTATTTTTTGTGTTCAGGATGTCCTGTAGGCTACAGTGCTGTGGGAGGTCAAACGCTAAATCCTTACGGGCGTCGTATTTTTGAAACCGGTGGGTCTAGTTCTGGTAGTGGAACTGCTATAGCAGCAAATTATGCAGTAGCAGCTGTAGGTACAGAAACTTCGGGTTCTATCTTATCTCCATCTAGTCAAAATTCTGTTGTAGGCTTAAAGCCTACCATTGGGCTTTTAAGTAGAACAGGTATTGTACCTATTTCTAGTACCCTAGATACCCCAGGTCCAATGACTAAAAATGTGATCGATAATAGGATTCTCTTATCTGCAATGACTGGAAAAGATAACAAGGATCCAATGTCCGTTGTAGCTACAACAGATTTTAGTACTCCAAGCGCATCTAGCCTTAAAGGTAAACGTTTTGGGGTGTTTAAAGGACTGATGGAATCCGACTCTATTTACAAGGCTACTGTAGCCAAAATACAAGAAAACGGTGCAGAGATTATAGCATTTACGCCCCCTGAAGTTAATATGCAGGGTTTTCTAAGTATTTTAAATATCGATATGAAAAATGATTTGCCTTCCTATCTAAAGACACACACCAATAGGGATAAGGTAAACATAACTTCTATTGCAGATGCTGTGGCTTTTAACGCTAAAGATACGTTGGTGCGTATTCCCTATGGACAAGCTTTGTTTGAAGGTATTTTAAATGATTCTACCACGGCTGAAGGTTTAATAGAAATCAAAGAACGATTGCAAGCCAATGGTAGAACCTATTTTGATACGGCGTTAGATACCCACAACTTAGATGCAATATTGTCTATTAATAATTACCATGCAGGTTTTGCAGCGGTGGCTAAATACCCTGCCCTTACGGTTCCAATGGGTTATAAGACTACTGGAGAACCTATAAGCTTAACTTTTATAGGAAAACAATTTCAGGAGCAAGCACTGCTGCAACTGGGAGAAGCATTTGAAAATGAGAATAGGGTTCGGAAAGCGCCAAAAGACTATAATTAGTTTATTACAGCATTTATTTTTTCCCAGAGCTCATTGTCAAAACTAGAGGGGCCAAGGAGGGTTTCTCCCGCATCATCGCCCATACGAACAATGACTAGGCCTTTGCTAGGTATCACATATAGTTTTTGATCATCCTTACCTAAACCAGCAATAAGATCGTCTGGAGCATTGGGAATTAACTTTCCAGGAAATTGTACTTCGCTGGCGGGTACTCTAAAGCTTTCCTTGCCATTAAGCCACCACAAATATCCATAGGCTTTGTTTAAGTCTTGGGAGGTGTTAGTCATAGCACTAAAATAGGCAGAATTGCCTAAAATGGGGTTGCCGTCCCAACTTCCTTCGTTTAGGTTAAGCAAACCAAAACGTGCCATGCTCCGAGCTGTGCTGTAGTATACATTTGAAAAACCTAGCTGCAACCAATTCCCATCCATTCCAATGGGATTTTTTAGTTTAGTGGTAAAATAGGTATTGAAATCTTGGCCCACAGCCCCACTTATAATAGATTGGCTTAGGGTGTAGGTAGCATTGTGATAATACCAGAAATTTCCGGGCGTATTTAAAGCGGTTAGGCAATCGGGGGTGGTGCAATTGGTATTACTTACCGTATAATCCAATCCAGTTGTCATACTAAGGTGATGTATAACCTTTATACTACTTTCTTCAGCTGCGTCTAGGGAAGACCATCCACTACCTAAGTAGTCATTAGAAGTGTTTTCAAGCGATAGAAACCCTTCTTCTTGTGCAATTCCGAGGGTAAAAGCACTGAGCGTTTTTCCTGCAGAATACCAAGGAGCATTGCTAGAGGCAGAACTGGAATTAAAATAGACTTCCATGGCAATTCTTCCATCCTTCAAGATAATAAATGCGTTGGTGTTTTTCTCTTCCAGAAAATCTAAAAGGGGTTGGGTAGCTGCTTCATTCCAATCTAGGCTTTCCAAAGATATGGTTTCCCATTCATCGGAATTCAAGGGAGGAAAATAAGAACCTAGCGGAATATTGGGATCAACATCATCCGAGCCTGAGGGGGCATCATCGTTTGAAGAACAACCTAAAATAAGGAAGTAGAACACTGCAAACGTTAGTGAGGTAAGTGTTTTCATGATGTTTAGTTTACAATAAGACCTAGTATTGGGTAAATGGTTTAACGTGAAAAGCAAAGAAATCGTGTTGAAACCCTGCGGTTACTGCGTCAAATTGTATTTTTGCAGCTCAAAAATGCGGTATGCGAACAAAATCCACTAAGAAAAACATTATTAACGTAGTCACCCTAGGGTGCTCTAAAAATGTATATGATTCTGAAGTGCTCATGGGGCAACTCAAAGCAAATAACAAAGAAGTGGTACACCAAGGGGAGGGAAATGTGGTTGTCATTAACACCTGTGGCTTTATTGCCAACGCTAAAGAAGAAAGCGTAAATACAATCTTAAACTATGTGCAGCAGAAAGAAGCGGGGGAGGTAGATAAGGTTTTCGTAACCGGATGTTTAAGCGAACGTTATAAACCCGATTTGGAAAAGGAAATCCCTAATGTAGATCGCTATTTTGGTACTAGTGATCTTCCCAACTTACTTAAGGCCCTAGGAGCAGATTATAAACATGAACTCATAGGTGAACGTTTAACTACCACTCCAAAAAATTATGCCTATTTAAAAATTGCAGAAGGTTGTGATAGACCCTGTTCTTTTTGTGCTATTCCTTTGATGCGTGGAAAACATCATAGTACGCCCATTGAAGAATTGGTTACTGAAGCCGAAAAATTAGCGGTAAAAGGAGTAAAGGAGCTTATTTTAATAGCGCAGGATCTTACCTATTACGGATTAGACCTTTATAAAAAACGAAACCTTGCAGAATTGTTAGCACAGCTTGTTAAGGTAGATGGTATTGAATGGATAAGGTTGCATTATGCGTTTCCTAC
>CAZWVO010000032.1:0-10254 GCA_964637535.1 uncultured Flavobacteriaceae bacterium | reverse complement strand
CTGTTGATGGGAAGGTACTAGACAGCTTACAACAACCTTTAGAATTGGCTAATGTATTAGCAATTTATAAAAATTCTGGGGCTGTTGCCTCATACGGGGTTACCGATGCAAATGGCCGGTATAAGCTACTACTAAACAGAGATAGTACTTACCTGCTTAAAGCAAGTTATCTTGGTTTTGAAACATTTGAAGAAACGTTTAAGGCTACCGCCTCCAAAACCAAAAATATGATACTAAAATCTGCCGCCGAGGAATTAGAAGGGGTAGAGTTGGTAGAGGAGTTTCCGGTAACGGTAAATGGCGATACCATTACCTATAAGACAGATGCTTTTACCACTGGGAAGGAGAAAAAATTAGAAAACGTTTTGGAACAGTTACCCGGTTTTGAAATTGATGATGAAGGGCAAATAAAAGTTCAAGGAAAAGAGATTAGTAAGTTGTTGGTAGAAGGAAAAGAGTTCTTTGACGGCGATACCAAAATGGCAACTAAAAATATTCCGGCTAATGCTGTAGATAAGGTGCAAGTACTAAGAGATTTTAATGAAATAGGGCCACTTAAAAGTGTAAATAACAGTAATGCTTTGGCACTAAATATTAAACTAAAAGAAGGTAAAAAGAACCTTTGGTTTGGCGATGTTTCCGTTGCAGCAGGTCCCCAAGAACGCTATTTAGCACATCCCAATCTATTTTATTACGCGCCTAAATTGAGTGTAAATTTTATTGGCGATTTAAATAATATTGGAGAACAAGCTTTTACACTACAAGACTATTTTAGGTTTAGTGGCGGGCTATCAAATTTAGGAAGAAGATCGGGTTCTTCGGTAAACTTATCTAGTGATAATATTGGTTTATCCCTATTACAAAATAACAATGCCTTAAATATAACATCTCAATTAGGAGCACTCAATTTTACCTACACTCCCAACAAGAAGATTAGTTTTACTGGGTTTGGAATTGTATCAGGCGTTAAAACAGATTTGTCTAGTATTTCGCAAAGAACCTATATAAGAGAAGCGGGAAACAATGAAGAGCAACTCACTTCTAAAGTACTGCAAGAAAATACGGCCGGCTTATTAAAATTTGCTACCACCTATACCCCCAATGCTAAATGGTATGTAAATTATGATGGTTTTATAAAAGGTTCGGAGATACGAGATCAAAACCAGTTAAATTCTAATTTTGATGGTTTTAGTAATGATATCCAATCTATTAATACAAGAAGACCTTTTTCTGTAGAACAATTGCTTAGTGCTTTTTATGCCAAAAATGATCGTAATATTTTTTCTTTTGAAACCACACAGCTGTATAAAAGACAAAGGCCAAATTACAATTTGTTAACCATACAACAGCCTTTTGTGGGCAGCATCCCTTTAGTTGGAGGAACCCCATTTGCACTATTTCAGGATAAAGAAATTTTCACGAATGCCTTAGACGCAGAACTGAATTATTATAGGGTGTTGAATGCAACTAATCATATCAGTTTCAAACTAGGATTAAGTTCAAATAATCAAAGACTTACATCTAGCTTAACAGAGGGCTTGGAGAATGGTACCGAAAACGTACTGGACCAAAATACTTTTGGAAATGATGCCACTTTTGACTTCGTAGATGTGTATATGGGTATTGGTTATCGTGTAAAATTGGGAAAATTAGTAGTAAGTCCAGGACTTAACCTTCACATCTATAATACGGAAAATGCACAAGCAGGTACGGTATTTGAATTGGATAAAGCGTTGTTGTTGCCAAGACTAAGGGCAAAGTATGATATAAACAGTTCGCAAAGTCTACAATTCAATTATACTATTCAAGCTGAATTTAGTGACATTCAAAATTTTGCATCAGGCGCACAGCTTAGTGGCTATAACAGCCTTTTTTCAGGAAATCCCAATTTGGAAAATGCCTGGTATCACAACGCTACCCTTAATTATTTTAATTTTAGTGGGTTCAACTTTACCAATATTAACGGTGGACTTAGTTATCAAAAACGGTATGATGATATTGGAACCGAAGTAAATTTCTTAGGATTAGACCGGGTAGTGAGTCCAATTAATATAGATGCTCCCAATGAAACCCTATCTCTTTTTGGAAATTACGAGCGTAGATTTCCCTATTTGAAGGGCAAGTTTGAAACAAGGCTTACCTATAGTAGATTCAACAACCAGATAGATGGAGCAGCTAATTTTAATAGATCTTTTAACCAACGCTATAAATTGACTTTAGAAACAAGATTTAAAGAAGCTCCTAATGTGGAATTGGGTTTTGAGAAAATATGGAATGATTACGCAAGTGCGACCATTAAAAATAGATTTGTTACCAATAGCCCTTTTGCTAGCATAGAAGCCTATTTTTTAAAAGGTTTCGCCATTACCGCAGACTATACATACAATGCCTATAAAAATACGAATGGAGATAGCACAAGTTATTATGACTTTCTAAACGCAAGTCTCTATTACCAAAAAGAAGACAGTGCTTGGGAGTTTAAAATTCAGGCGTTAAATGTATTAAACACCACCTCCATTCGTCAAGATTCCTTTTCCAATAATCTAATTAGCACGTTTGAATATTTAGTGCAACCGCAATATGTGGTTTTAGGAATTAAATATGAACTATAGCATCCTGTTAATGCGCTGTGTTTACTATTGAAGGATTTATAGAAATCTTAACATAAGCATTTTGACAACACCAACAATTCTGTTACATTTGCGAATACAAAATCGTGAGGAAAGATTTGTCTGATTGCAACCTCTTGTGTTGAACAAAATGCAACACAAAAAAAATGCTAAAGCAGTACATAATAAACCTAAAGGTTTGTACCTCGCTTGCATACAATCAACACTATTCCTTTTTAAAATAGCATACATAGATGGCGTATTTATTTACTTCAGAATCTGTTAGTGAAGGACATCCGGATAAAATTGCGGATCAAATTAGTGATGCCTTATTGGATCATTTTTTAGCCTTTGATCCAGAAAGTAAAGTAGCTTGTGAGACCTTGGTTACCACTGGGCAAGTAGTCTTAGCAGGGGAAGTCAAAAGTGCTACCTATTTAGATGTGCAAAGCATTGCTAGAGAGGTTATTAATACCATTGGATATACAAAAGGTGCCTATCAGTTTAGTGGAGATTCTTGTGGTGTTATTTCATTAATTCATGAGCAATCTCAAGATATTAATCAGGGGGTAGATCGTGGAGAAAAGGAAAAGCAAGGTGCTGGAGATCAAGGAATGATGTTTGGTTATGCTACTAAAGAAACAGAGAATTATATGCCCTTGGCTTTGGATATTTCGCATAAAATTTTGCAGGTCTTAGCAGATTTACGAAAAGAAGGCTCTGAAATTTCGTACCTAAGACCAGACGCTAAAGCACAGGTTACTATTGAGTATTCGGATCAGAATGTCCCTCAACGAATAGATACCATTGTGGTTTCTACCCAACACGATCCTTTTGACGCAGACGATACCAAAATGTTGAATGCCATTAAGGAAGATGTTGTAAATATTCTTATGCCTAAGGTAATTGCAAAATTCCCCGAGACAGTGCAAGCCTTGTTTACGAATGAAATTACATACCATATTAATCCTACTGGAAAATTTGTAATTGGAGGTCCACATGGAGATAGCGGACTTACCGGAAGAAAAATAATTGTAGATACCTACGGGGGTAAGGGTGCACATGGTGGAGGTGCTTTTAGTGGTAAAGATCCAAGCAAGGTAGACCGTAGTGCGGCCTACGCGGCACGTCATGTAGCTAAAAATTTGGTTGCTGCTGGAGTAGCAGATGAGATGTTAGTACAAGTGAGTTACGCTATTGGGGTAGTAGAACCCACCTCTATTTTTGTAGATACCTACGGAACATCTAAATTGGGCTTAACGGATGGTGAAATTGCCGAAAAGGTTAGTGCCTTATTTGATATGAGACCTTTTGCTATAGAGGAGCGCCTTAAACTTAGAAACCCTATTTATTTGGAATCTGCTGCCTATGGTCACATGGGGAAAGCGCCTAGAACGGTAACTAAGGTTTTTGAATCTCCATACAACGGTAAAGTAGAAATGGATGTAGAATTATTTACCTGGGAAAAATTAGATGCCGTAGATAAAGTAAAGGCTGCATTTGGACTGTAGCCTACCAAATGTGCTAAACTATTTTTATAATTTTATCTCAAAAGATTAGGAAATTAAAATTTTCCAGCCTTATATTTGCTTCTCAAAGTTCAAACACATTTTGAATTGTTATCAAGAAAGGTGAAGGGAATAGACCCTATGAAGCCTTAGCAACCCTTTGTACTATGCAAAGAAGGTGCTACATTCTATCACGAGTACTCGTGGCAGATAACACATAAACCAATTTTATATTGGATTGTCTTTCTTATAACTTTTTGATTTTACTGGGCGCGTATACGCTGCTACAGTGGGTGTTTTTTTAAAATTATTTAAAAAACAAAAATCATGAGTAATCAAAAATTTTCAACAAATGGCCTAGCGGTGCATCACGACCTTAAGCTAAACGGAGGAGTACGAGCAGTACCTATTCGTCAGAGTTTAAATAGTACCATAACCCTGATTTGAAATAGATACAATGCTACATCATCTTACTATAAAAAAGTATGCCAATACAGGCGGTAGTATTCAAGATATCTCCTTGTCCTATCAGCAATTTGGATTGCCTATAGGTGAAGCCCCTGTGGTATTAGTGAACCATGCGCTTACGAGTAATTCTAATGTAGCCGGTAAAGAGGGCTGGTGGAGTGCCATTGTTGGCGATGGAAAGTGTATTGATACCAAAAAATATACTGTTTTGTGTTTTAATATTCCAGGAAACGGATTCGATAGTTTTGTCATCGAAAACTATAAAGATTTTGTAGCAAAAGATATCGCTCAAATTTTTCTTAAAGGCCTAGAACAATTAAAAATCACTGAACTGTTTGCGTTAATTGGAGGTTCTTTGGGAGGCGGTATTGCCTGGGAAATGGCTGCATTGGCTCCGGGTCTGGTGCAACATTTAATTCCTGTTGCTTCGGACTGGAAATCTACAGATTGGCTTATTGCCAATTGTCAAATTCAAGAGCAGTTTCTTGTAAACTCTAAACAACCGGTACATGATGCACGTATGCACGCCATGCTATGTTATCGCACACCGGAGTCCTTTAAGGCACGTTTTCAACGCAGTACCAACCAAGAAATGAAGGTTTTTAATGTAGAAAGTTGGTTGTTACATCATGGCGAAAAATTGCAAGAACGTTTTCAACTATCGGCCTATAAATTAATGAATCAATTGTTGAAAACGATTGATATTACCCGTGATGGTGAAAGCAGTTTTCAGGCCCTACAGCAAAGCAATACCAATATTCATATAATAGGAGTAGATTCTGATTTGTTTTTTACTGCCAAAGAAAATAAGGAGACGTTTAAGCAAATTGCACAAACCAATAGCAATGTAACCTATGGCGAAATTCAATCGCTTCATGGTCATGATGCTTTTCTTATAGCGTTTGAGCAGATGCAAAAACTATTGCATCCCATTTTTCATGACAATGGAGATCAAGATAGAATCAAAATTTTGAAGTTTGGAGGGCATTCGCTCTCCAATGGAGAAGGCTTAGATAGGGTATTAGCTATTATTACGTCAAAGGTAGCTGCAGGAGAACGCATTGCGGTGGTACTATCTGCCCGGGAGAAGGCTACAGATCGACTCGAAAAAATGTTGAAGAAGGCCGCTACCGGTAAAGCGTATCAGCAAGATTTTGAACGTTTTAAATCGTATCAAGAAGACGGGTATACGAATTTAAAACTCACAGAAGAATTTGCAGCGATAACAAAACTATTAGAAGGGGTAGCACTGCTAGGAGATTATAGTGCAAAGGTTGCCGATGAGGTGTTAGCCTATGGGGAACTGATTTCAGCAAAATTACTAACTGCATTACTCGTAAAAAAGGGAATTAATGCGCAATTGTTAGATACAAGGCAATTTATTACAACCGATGCCAATTTTGGAAATGCTCAGGTATTGGATGCTGTTTCTAAAGCGAATACTCAGAAAATTTTTAAGGAATTAGCAAGAGATTGTGTACCTATAATAACAGGATTTATTGCGGCTACAGAAGACCAACAAACCACAACCTTGGGGAGAAATGGGAGTAATTATACGGCGTCATTGCTTGCTAACTTTTTAAATGCGGCAGAGTTACAAAACTATACCCATGTAGACGGGATCTATACGGCAAACCCAGATTTTGTAAAAGATGCTAGACGTATAGCACATTTGTCGTATTCCGAGGCCAATGAGCTTGCTAACTTTGGAGCCTCCATTTTACATGCTAAGACCATTATACCCCTTATAGAGAAAAATATTCCACTACGCATTTTAAATACCTTTAACGGAGACGCAAAAGGAACTTTAATCAGTGCTAAAACCAGTGAAGAAGGTATTAAGTCTTTATCTGTTATAGAAGATGTAGCCTTAATTAATTTAGAAGGAAGAGGACTGCTTGGCAAGGTTGGTGTAGATGCTCGAATATTTAGAGCAATGAGTGAACACCAAATTAGTGTAAGTATTATTTCCCAGGGATCTTCGGAAAGAGGAATAGGGCTAGTGGTAAAAGCGCGTATGGCTTCCAAGGCAAAAAAAGCGTTGGAAAATGAATTTCAACACGATTTTCATGCCCAGGATATTAACCAAATATCAGTAATCACAGATGTTTCTGTAATTTCTATTGTTGGACAAGATTTGAGTACGTTTCATAAACCTTTTAATGCCCTTATTAAAAACCAAGTAGTACCCTTATTGTTCAACAATACCGTATCTGGAAAAAATGTGAGTTTAGTAGTTAAGCAAACTGATTTATACAAGGCTTTAAATGTAGTTCACGGACAAATTTTTGGAATGAGTAAGAAGGTAAACTTGGCTATTTTTGGACATGGCAATGTAGGGGGTACCTTAGTAGATCAAATTTTAAATTCTACCAGAACCATTGAAAGTAGAAAAGGCATTCAACTCAATATTTTTGCCTTGGCCAATTCTAAGAAAGTGCTTCTAAACGAAAAAGGAATTGCTAAGAATTGGAGGAAAAGTATAAAAGAAAATGGAATTCCCTATACTGTAGACAGCATTTTTTCTTTTGCTAAAAAACAACATCTAGAAAATTTAATTGTAGTAGATAATACCGCAAGCGAAGCCTTTGTAGGGCATTATGTAGCGTTTGCAGAAAAAGGCTTTGACTTGGTGTCTTCTAACAAAATTGCCAACACCCTTGGTTTTGACTATTATCAATTGCTTAGAAGAGAATTAGCAAAGCATCAGAAACAATATCTCTATGAAACCAATGTTGGCGCCGGACTACCGCTTATAGATACACTTAAGCTGTTGCATCTATCAGGGGAAAACATTACACGAATAAAAGGCGTTTTTTCTGGATCTTTAAGTTATATTTTTAATACCTTTTCGGAGGGAGAAACCCCTTTTTCAACCATTCTGAAAGAAGCCATGACAAAAGGGTTTACAGAACCCGATCCTAGGGAAGACCTCTCTGGAAATGATGTAGGAAGAAAATTGTTGATCCTAGCTCGGGAATTGGATTTGTGCAATGAGTTTTTCGATATTCAGATTCAAAACCTTATTCCAGAAGTACTTCGGAAAGGAGATGTAAAGGATTTTTTTGAACATACAGAAATACTGGACGATACCTACAGTGAAATTAAGAAAGTACAGGAGCCAGGACATGTGCTGCGTTATGTAGGAGATTTGCATGGCGATTTGCAGCAAGAAAAGGGAATACTAGAGGTGAAGCTAGTTTCTGTCCCTAAAGAAAGTGCAATGGGACAGGTGAAAGGTTCGGATTCTATTATAGAAATTTATACAGAATCCTATGGGGAAGACCCTTTGGTTATACAGGGCGCCGGTGCGGGTGCGGCGGTTACGGCAAGAGGGGTGTTTGGAGATATTTTACGCATCGCAGATAAAGGATAGCCAAAGTGCTCCTACTAAAAATAATAACAATTACGTGTAGTATTAAGATAGATGAAATCACAAAAGAATAAATTTGAAACAGAAGCCATAAGAACCCAAGCAGAACGCTCCTCGTTTTTAGAGCATTCTACGCCAATGTATCTTACTTCTAGTTTTGTTTTTGAAGATGCAGAAGATATGCGAGCTTCTTTTGCAGAAGAGAAGGATAGAAACATCTATTCTAGATATTCTAATCCCAATTCTACGGAGTTTATAGATAAGGTCTGTAAAATGGAGGGAGCAGATGCAGGTTTTGCATTTGCCTCGGGTATGGCAGCTGTGTTTTCTACCTTTGCCGCCCTGTTAGAAAGTGGAGACCACATCCTATCTGCTCAAAGTATTTTTGGATCTACTCATACCTTATTCACTCAATTTTTCCCTAAATGGAATATTAATACAAGCTATTTTAAGATTGATGAACTGGATGCCGTAGAACGTTTAATTACTCCAAAAACAAAGCTGATTTATGCAGAATCACCCACTAATCCTGGGGTAGATGTTTTAGACTTAGCTGTATTAGGAGCCTTGGCTAAAAAACACCATCTTTTATTGGTTATAGATAACTGTTTTGCATCACCTTATTTACAGCAACCCATAAAATTTGGTGCAGATTTGGTGATACATTCTGGAACCAAACTTATGGATGGGCAAGGAAGAGTGCTAGCAGGTATTACCGTTGGAAAGCAAGAACTTATGGATAAAATTTACCGTTTTTCGCGTATAACTGGCCCAGCCTTATCACCCTTTAATGCCTGGGTATTATCTAAGAGCTTGGAAACGCTTGCTATTCGGGTAGATAGACATTGCGAGAATGCCTTGAAATTGGCAACTTTTTTAGAATCGCACCCCAAAATTAATTGGGTAAAATACCCCTTTTTAAAGTCGCATCCACAGTACGAGATTGCTAAAAAGCAAATGAAAGCTGGCGGTTGTGTAGTGGCCTTTGAAGTTAAAGGAGGAGTTGTTGCAGGACAATCCTTTTTTAATGCGATACAATTGTTATCGCTGTCTGCTAATTTAGGAGATTCTAGAAGTATTGTAACGCATCCCGCTTCTACCACCCATAGTAAGCTTAGCCAAGAAGAAAGAGCATTGGTAGGCATTTCAGATGGTATGGTAAGAATCTCTGTTGGTCTAGAACACATAGATGATATTATTGCGGATATTAAACAAGCCCTCGGATAAATGGAAGTAGTAATTGTTCCTTTCGATAAGAGGTTTGCAAAAGATTTTGCCCGTTTAAACCTGGCATGGTTGCAAAAATATTTTGTTGTGGAGCCGCATGATGCTGTGCTATTAGAACAATGCGAGGAAACGATAATTACTCCAGGGGGGCATATCTTTTTTGCAAAAGCAGAAAACAAGATTGTGGGCACTTTTTCTTTAATTCCCTTAAGCAAAGGGGTATACGAATTGGGAAAAATGGCTGTAGATGAACAATTTCAAGGACATAAAATAGGACAAAAGCTGATGGAACATTGTATTGCTTTTGCAAAGCAGCAACAATGGCAAAAATTGATACTGTATTCCAATACGCTTTTAGAAAATGCCATTTATATCTATCGCAAGTTTGGCTTTGTAGCAATTCCTATGGAAGCAAAGCCCCCTTATGTGCGTAGCAATATTAAAATGGAATTGGTATGGTGAGGATGTCCTCGTTTACATGATTTCGGCCGAATTCCCTATATTCGTGCTATGCTCTCCAAGAAGACCAAATACGGATTAAAGGCACTTACCTTTCTTGCCATCCAACAGGATAGGGAGCCTATGCAAATTGCAACCATTGCAGAACAAGAGAATATCTCCCAGAAGTTCTTAGAAAGTATTTTGTTAACGCTTAGAAAAACGGGGTTTTTAGGGTCGAAAAAAGGAAAAGGAGGAGGGTATTACTTAATTAAAGAGCCTTCAGAAATTCAGATGACCTCTGTAATACGGGTGTTAGAGGGGCCTATTGCACTTATTCCTTGCGTGAGTCTTAATTTTTACGAAAAATGCTCGGACTGTCCAGATGAGAACAAGTGTGCTGTACATAAGCTAATGTTGCAGGTAAGAGATAGTGCGCTAGAAGTCTACCGCAGTACTACCTTGGCAGATTTAATTTCATAATTAAAGTTGTTTAGTCCTAAATTTAAGGTAAATGCTACGTTTTATCCCTCTATTACAGCATAGTGTCATTTTATTTTCTTTATTTTTTTTCTTGCTTCACTACGTATTTACTAATAAAAAGGATGAAAATTAATTAATCTACTAAAAC
>CAZWVO010000031.1:0-10343 GCA_964637535.1 uncultured Flavobacteriaceae bacterium | reverse complement strand
CCCTTTAAGTATATTCTAGAAGCATTTTCCCCAGTATCAAGATTGCTTGTAATCTCTGCCGGATAAGCTTCATTAATAAACGTATTTACGGCATTACCATTAATGGCCAATAAGCCTCCAAATTGGTCAAAACCACCACCTGTAAGAAAGTTAATTTGAAACTCCCTATCTACCTGCTCAATAAAATCATCTGAGGTATCATCTGTGGTTCCGTTGATATTTATACGATCATGCTCATATTCAATTGTGATATTTGCTTGCGTGAGATCTAAGAGCATCATAAACTCATCTGTAGTTGGCGTAATAGCGAAGTGAAATCCTCTTATGAAATCCCTAAAGTTAGCCGCACTCAAAAGTTCTGACTGTCCTTCCTTATCTAAAATATTTTCTTGGAAAAAATCGGAGTTCAATTTTACTCTAATCCCGGGATTAAGTCGTGTTTCAATCACTAAGGATTCATCAGCTTCAGTATCTGGGTCGTCGTCTTCAAAAAAGAGTAATTCCAAATCATCTACTAACACCTCATCATTGTATAGTTCTTCGCTTATGAAGGTAGGTGCAAACTCTTGGGTAGAAAAATACTCCTGCGACTCTAAAAAATTGGAAGCTGGATCTAAATCTCTTAAAAAGAAGGTAGACCTAGAAACTGTTAAGTTAAAAGCTGCACTCCTATCTCCATAAATACTATCTATGTCTATTCTTCTTGGGAAACTGGTTACCGTAGTAATCTCGTCCTCGCCATCATCAATTCCATTACCATCTGTATCCGGGTCTAATGGGTTCAACCCTAGTAAGCGTTCTTCATTATCCGTAAGGCCATCTCCATCACTATCACTATTGATATCATTTGGATCTGCATCAAACGCATCTTCTACGCCATCCAGATCCGTATCTCTTAACCCATCTGCTTTGGTCAAATACGGAATATAGAGATATACGGCTTGTACCCTTTCATTTTCTTGTATCTGTGAAGAAATATCGGCGCTAGGATTGTCTTCTACTGCCTGAGAAAGGTTTCCAAAAATAGGGTTTACCGTAGATAGTTGTAATTGAGTTGTTATTTGAGCTTCCGTTCTGCCGTATACCGGGTCCTGAAAAACACCAAGTTGGTATACGGGAAGTTTATTAGATAGTACAGCATCTACCTTTTGGTTAAAAGCAAAAACATCAAAAACCGCATTATCTGAAACAAACGGCTCGCCACCAATTACACCTTCTCCAAGGGTGGTAATATCTTCTTCACAAGATAAAACTATTGCTAGCAGTGCCAATCCCGCGAAAGCAGCGCTTAGGAATTTTTTAAAAGAATGCATGTAACTTATTTTAAGACTTCGGTGTTGTAAAAATTTACATATGCCTCTTCAAATTCTTGAAAAGAAACATAAGGTAACACAGGTTTTTGAAGGTTGGCAATATGCGATTGTAAATCATCTGGAATTTCTTCCGCAGCTAAAATAACTGCATCTGAAAAATCTACAGCAACTTTTAACAAATTATTATAAGTAGGCTCGCTTAAGGTATCTACAGCCTCTTTAGAAATTCCATCAAATCCAATCTTATCCTGAAGTTTGGTATCCAAAGCACCCTCAAACCCTTGCTTGTACACAGAGGTTACTATTTTACTATCTGCAAATAAAGGCTCATCAGCGTAGTACTGTTTTAAATATAAAGGAACTAAAGAGGCCATCCATCCATGTACATGGATAATATCTGGAGACCAATTCAATTTTTTCACCGTTTCTACAACTCCTTTAGCAAAGAAAATAGCACGTTCATCATTGTCTGGGAAAAGTTTCCCCCCTTCATCCGTAAAGGTAGCTTTACGCTTAAAATACTCTTCGTTATCTATAAAATAAACCTGAATACGTTCGCGAGGTATAGATGCCACTTTAATAATTAGAGGCATATCCATATCATTAATCACCAAGTTCATACCAGACAACCTGATCACCTCGTGAAGCTGATGCCGACGTTCATTAATATTTCCAAACCTAGGCATAAATATTCTAATCTGCCCCCCGTTACTATTAACCATTCTAGGGGTTTCATAGGACATTAAAGAAACTTCATTCTGAGGTAAGTAGGGTACTAATTCGGAAGATACAAACAATATCTTTTTACCATTCATAGAAAGTGCTAATTTTATTTATCGAGAAATGTAGCTGCAAAATTACGAAAATAATACAGATATAGCAGTATTTATAGTAAGTTTGCCCGATTTTAAATTAAACCAATGCAGGTATTTAGCAGTAAAAAAGATCTTGAATTACAACTTGCTCCGCTTGCAAGTAGTGCGGTATCTATTGGCTTAGTCCCCACTATGGGAGCGCTTCATAAAGGTCATATCTCTCTTGTAGAAAAAGCTGTAACCATGCACGATGCTGTTGTAGTAACTATCTTTGTAAACCCCACGCAGTTTAATAATGCGGAGGATTTGCAGAATTATCCAAATGATATAAATAACGACATTGCACTTCTCCAAGAAGTTTCTAATGATATTCTTGTTTTTGCTCCAACAGTGAACGAAATGTATACGAATACAGTAGCTGCGCAAACTTATGATTTTGAGGGCCTAGAACATGTTATGGAAGGTGCTTTTAGAGCTGATCATTTTGATGGCGTAGGTACTATTGTAGAGGCGCTTCTAAGACTTGTAAAACCCCATAGTGCCTATTTTGGAGAAAAAGACTTTCAGCAACTTCAGATCATCAAAAAACTGGTATCTCTTAAAGATATTCCAGTACAAATTGTAGGTTGCCCTATTGTTAGAGAAACTCATGGCTTAGCCATGAGCTCTAGAAATGAACGCCTATCTAAAGCCGTTCGAAAAGAGGCGGCTTTTATCTTTAAGACTTTGAAGAAAGTAAAAACCAAATTTGGCACGAAAAGTGCTAGTGAAGTAATAGAATGGGTGACGAAAGAATTTAAAGCTCATCCTCAATTACGCCTAGAATACATGAGTATTACAGATGCAACAACATTACAAGCTGTTGAAAAAAAAGAACCAAACGTAAAATACAGAGCGTTTATAGCCGTTTACGCTGATGATGTAAGGCTTATAGATAACATAGCCCTTAATTAACTAACTTTGTCCCATGCAAATACAAGTTGTAAAATCTAAAATTCACCGCGTTAAAGTTACCGGAGCCGACCTCAATTATATTGGTAGTATTACCATAGATGAAGACCTTATGGATGCTGCAAATATCATTCAGGGCGAAAAGGTTCAAATTGTAAACAATAACAACGGTGAACGTTTGGAAACCTATGCAATTCCTGGTCCAAGAAATAGTGGTGAAATTACTCTTAATGGAGCTGCTGCCAGAAAAGTTGCTGTTGGAGATGTTCTTATTCTGATCACCTATGCTTGGATGGATTTGGAAGTCGCAAAAAAGTTCAGTCCCTCCTTGGTTTTCCCTAATGAGGAAACGAACCTTCTTAACTAGTTTTGAAAACTTCTTTAAAAAAAATCTTAAAAATCGTCGTTCCCATTGCTATTGGCATTGCTTTGGTGTTCTATTCGTATCATTCTACTTCGCCAGAAGATAGAGCGCGTATACTAGAAGCTATTAAAAATGCCAACCTATTTTGGGTTTCTTTGTCGGTATTGCTAGGCATACTAAGTCATATCTCCAGAGCAATTAGGTGGAATTACCTTCTAGAACCCTTGGGCTATAGACCTAAACTAAGGAATAATTTACTTATTATTCTTATCTCCTATTTCGCAAATATCTTAATCATACGATCTGGTGAAATCCTAAGGGCAACAGCATTAAACACCTACGAAGGCGTTCCTTTTGAAAAAGGATTTGGCACTATTGTTACCGAAAGAATTGTAGATTTAATTATGCTGTTAGTTCTTATTTTAATGGCCTTGCTTTTTCAAACCGACGTCATTCTCAATATCTTAGAACAAAATGGAATAGGTCTTATGGGTTCTATTGGCATACTTGGCGTAGGACTTATTGGACTCATAATCGCCATTCGGATAATAAAAAAATCTACTGCTCCTTTTGCCGTGCGATTGAAGACTTTCTTAAAGGGGCTATTAGATGGCGTATTGAGTATTTTTAAAATGAAACGCAAGAGTGCTTTTGTTTTCCATACCCTATTCATCTGGACATGTTATGTAGCCATGTTCTGGGCCATAAAATATACCGTGCCAGAAACTGTTGATTTAACCATAGGCCAACTCTTAGTTGCATTTGTGGCTGGGGCTTTTGCTATGACCGCTACCAACGGAGGTTTAGGCTTATATCCTATTGCGGTTGCCGCAGCTTTAGCCGTTTTTGGTATAGACAAAACAGCGGGGGATGCGTTTGGATGGATCATGTGGACCTCTCAAACCTTATTGGTGGTATTATTTGGTGCAATATCTTTTCTTATCTTACCGTTATTAAATAGAACTAAATAGCGTATAAACCGTCATAAAACAAACCCAATGCGTAACATCTTTACCCTTTTTGCACTGTTGATCTTCACTGGACTCAGCGCACAAATTACTGAAGAAATTTTTGAATCTTTTAAACTTCAAGAACGAAGACCCATTAAATACTATATTCCAGAGGATTATACTCCAGAAAAAAAATACCCTTTAGTGGTTGTTTTGGACGAGGAGTTCTTATTTGATAATGTAGTTGCTAACGCTAAATTTTACAGTGATCATCAAGGTATGCCGCAAGCTATTATTGTTGGTATTAGCCAAGGAAAAGATGAGTTGCGATGGGACGATTGTGAATTTGAAGAAGAAACCGGACTCCCTTCAGAAAAAGGAAAGCAATTCTTTGAATTTTTAGGTCAAGAAGTTATCCCTTTTCTAGCTACTAAATACAGTACGGCTCCTTTTAAAATGATTGTTGGATATGATATTACGGGCAACTTTGGAAACTTTTATCTCTTTAAAGAAAAGTCCTTGTTTAATTCTTTTGTAAGTATTTCGCCGCTCCTAGCGCCGGAAATGGAAAACCGAGTACCTCAACGTTTGGCAGCGCTAGATCAGCAAATTTTTTACCACCTTATTGTAGAGGGAGAAAAGAGTAAAGAAACTCCTCAAATAGAAGCTATGGACAAGGGAATCAAAGCTTTAGATAAGGAAACATTACACTATTTTTACGATGTATATGATGATGCTAATGATATTACCATTGCTACCTATGGGATTAGTAAAGCTTGGGACGACATCTTTTCTATCTTTAGACCCATAAGCCCAAAAGAATACAAAGAAAAATTACTAGCCTCCGATGAGCCTGTTTTTGATTACCTTCAAAACAAGTACAAAACCATAGAAGATTTATTTGGCTTCAAAAAAGCTGTTGAATTAAACGATGTTATGGCAATCTATGCCGGTAGTCGTAAAAAAGAAGATTTTAAATCTTTAAAACCCTTAGCGGAGCTTTGCAAGGTTGAGTTTCCAGACACCATGCTTGGTTTTTATTTTGAAGGGGAATACTTTGAGCAATTAGGCGAGCCCAAAAAGGCGTTAAAATCTTTTGAGAAAGCGTTTGCTATGGACGAAATTGATTTCCTTACCAAAGAATTGGCGCTAGAAAAAATGGATGCTCTTAAAGCAGATTTTGGATTCTAACTAAACGGCATTAAAGAATAGGCTTTAGGTTTATTTGCATTCCTAAACACATCCTTTTTTAACCATTGAACTTTGTCTTATCTTTAGCCAAAACCTAAAACGGTAAATGGCTAAAACAAAAACTGCTTTCTTTTGCCAAAACTGTGGCACCCAGTACGCCAAATGGATTGGCCAATGTACAGCGTGTAAACAATGGAATACCATTGTAGAAGAACTGGTTCAAAAAGAAGAAAAATCCAATTGGAAAGTTGCTAACGATTCCGCAACAAGCAGGGTAGCTAAACCGCTACGTGTTAATGAAATTAGCACAGAAAAGGAATTGCGAATCAATACTAATGACCTCGAATTTAATAGCGTTTTAGGAGGTGGTTTGGTGCCAGGATCTCTAATTCTTCTCGGGGGAGAACCAGGCATTGGAAAAAGCACCTTGCTACTTCAGATAGCCTTACATCTTCCTTTTAAAACACTTTATGTTTCTGGAGAAGAAAGTCAGCAGCAAATAAAAATGCGTGCAGACCGCATATACCCCAATAGTGAAACCTGTTTTATACTTACAGAAACCAAAACACAACACATATTTAAGCAGATTGAAACTGTAGTGCCAGACATTGTGGTTATCGATTCTATACAAACGCTACATTCTGATTATATAGAATCTGCAGCAGGGAGCATCTCTCAAATTAGGGCCTGTACAGCAGAGCTGATCAAATTTGCAAAAGAGACCCATACCCCTGTAATTCTTATTGGTCATATTACAAAAGATGGAACCATTGCAGGACCTAAAATTTTAGAACACATGGTAGATACCGTGCTGCAATTTGAAGGAGACCGAAATTATGTATATCGCATTTTGCGCGCCTTAAAAAATAGGTTTGGTTCTACGGCAGAATTGGGAATCTATGAAATGCAAGGCAACGGCTTACGCCAAGTAAACAATCCATCAGAGATCTTAATTTCTAAAAACGATGAAGATCTTAGTGGCACAGCAATAGCTGCCACGCTAGAGGGTATGCGACCCTTAATGATAGAAATACAAGCGCTCGTAAGTTCAGCAGTTTATGGTACCCCACAACGTTCTACTACAGGATACAATGCCAAAAGATTAAACATGGTATTAGCCGTATTAGAAAAAAGGGCGGGCTTTAAGTTAGGTGCTAAAGATGTATTCCTAAATGTTACTGGAGGCATATCTGTAGATGACACCGCAATAGACCTTGCTGTTATAGCCGCTATATTGTCTAGCAATGCAGATATTCCTATTGAAAAAGAGGTGTGCTTTGCAGCAGAAGTGGGTTTAGCCGGAGAAATACGCCCTGTGCAACGTGTAGAACAGCGTATTTTGGAAGCAGAAAAGTTAGGTTTTACAACTATTTATGTGGCTAAAAGCAATAAAATAGCATTAAAAAACACGAGAATTAAAGTGCAGCTTGTGGCCAAGATTGAAGATGTTGTTCGTCATTTGTTTGGATAATATTTTAAAATTATTCCTACTTTTAGGGGGAATACTAAACACCGTATTATGAAATCTACCTTAGGTATACTTTTAGCCCTTTTTATTGTACTAAGTTGTAAGCAACAAGAAAGCTCAATTACGGAACTAAAAGAAACAACAACTAATGACTACTTAAATTTTGAAACTAGGGATGATCAATATACTGGAGGTATAAAAATGATTCCCATTACTACGCCAAAAGGAACTTTTAAGGTATGGACTAAAAGAGTAGGCAATAACCCTACTAAAAAAGTATTACTCCTTCATGGTGGTCCGGGAATGACACATGAATTATACGAATGTTTTGATGGTTATTTGCCTCAAGAGGGCATAGAATATATCTACTATGATCAATTAGGATCCTATTATAGTGATCAGCCAGATGATTTAAGTCTATGGGATACTGCCCGTTTTGTTGAAGAAGTAGAACAAGTACGCATTGCTTTAGGGCTAGATAGTACCAATTTTTATGTTTTAGGGCAATCTTGGGGCGGTATTTTGGCCATGGAATATGCTTTAAAATATCAAAAAAATGTAAAAGGGTTGATTATCTCTAATATGATGTCCAGTATTCCAGAGTACAATACCTATGCTCAGGAAGTTTTAGGACCGCAAATGGATCCTGAAATATACAAGGAAATCAAAGCTTTTGAAGCTGCAGAGGATTATGCCAATCCAAGATATGGAGCATTGTTATTTGAACACTATTATACGGAACATGTATTGCGTAAACCAACAAATGAATGGCCAGAGGCCGTAATGCGAGCTTTAAAACACAGCAATAACCAGGTTTATGTACATATGCAAGGTTATAGCGAATTTGGTATTACTGGAGATGCTACACTTAAAGCCTGGGATGTAAAAGACCGTTTAAAAGAAATTAAAGTTCCCACACTAGTAATTGGTAGTGAATACGATACTATGAATCCTAAGCATATGGAATGGATGTCTAAAGAAGTAGTTAACGGCCGATATTTATATTGCCCTAACGGCAGCCATTTATCGCAATACGATGACCAAAAAACCTATTTTTCTGGTGTTATTTCCTTTATACATGACGTGGATAAAAACACCTTTTAAGCACTTCCTTATTATGGAGCTGGGTTAGGTATACTATTGTGTATGTCTTCTATACCCTGCAATACTTCAGTGCTTAGTTCTACTGCTATGCTATCTATATTTTCTTTAAGTTGTTCTAAATTGGTAGCTCCAATAATTGTGCTGCTTACAAAAGGCCTAGTATTTACAAAAGCCAAAGCCATTTGCGCCAAAGAAAGACCATGAGCTTGAGCCAGTTCATAATACTTTTGGGTAGCCGTCATGGCTATTTCCCCACTATATCTATTGTAATTTGGAAATAGTGTCATTCTAGCATTTTCTGGATTTTTACCCCCCAAGTATTTTCCGCTAAGCACTCCAAATCCCATAGGAGAATACGGTATCAATCCTATTTGTTCTCGCATAGCTATCTCAGACAAGCCCGTTTCAAAAGACCTATTCAGCAGTGAATATGGGTTTTGTATGGTAATCATTCTAGGCAAACTAGCATGCACCTTACTTTCTTCCAAAAAGCGCATCGTTCCCCAAGGAGTTTCATTAGAAATTCCTATTTGCCGTATCTTTCCTTCGCTTATTAAATCGCGAAGCGTTTCTAACACCTGATGAATATTGTCTTTCCAGTGATCTGGAACATCATGGTTATACCCTCGTTGACCAAAGTAATTGGTATTTCTTTCTGGCCAATGTAATTGATACAAATCAATATAATCTGTTTGAAGTCTTCGCAAACTTCCTTCCACCGCTTCAATAATAGATGCTCTATCAAAACCTGTAGTACGTATAAACTTGGTAAATTCTGCCCTCCCGGCAATTTTAGATGCCAGAATAATTTTATCCCTATTCCCAGTTTTGGCAAACCAATTTCCTATAATTTCTTCAGTTACTGCATACAGTTCTTTCTTAGCAGGAACCGGATACAATTCTGCCGTATCAAAGAAATTCACCCCTCTTTCTAGGGCATAATCCATCTGAGCATGTCCTTCTTCCTCCGTGTTTTGGCGTCCCCAGGTCATGGTTCCAAGACATATTTTACTAACTTCAATAGCAGTGTGTGGTAATGTAGTATATTTCATTGGGTGTAATAGTGAATTGAAAATAAGCCCACAAATTTACGCATATTCATCAATTTTTAAAGCCCTTATTCTATTTCTATTAAAATAGGACAATGATCACTATGTTTTGCTTCAGAGAGAATAACTGCGCGTTTAATATTATCCTTCAAAGGTTCGCTTACCATACCATAATCTAGACGCCAGCCTTTATTATTTGCTCTAGAATTTGCCCTATAGCTCCACCAGGTATAATTATCGGGTTCTTTATTAAGATGTCTAAAGCTATCTACAAATCCGTTAGCCATAAAATTTCCTATCCATTCCCGTTCCACAGGCAAAAATCCGGAGACATTTTTATTTCGCACTGGGTCATGAATATCAATAGCTTCATGACAAATATTATAATCCCCACAAATAATTAATTTAGGATGCTCTTTTTTAAGCTCGTTAATATAGTTCTGAAAATCATCCATGTATTTCAACTTAAGTGCAATTCGATCTACGTTAGATCCTGAAGGTAAATACAAGCTCATCACTGAAATTCCATTAAAATCTGCCCTAATGTTTCGCCCTTCAAAATCCATGTATTCTATTCCTGTTCCATAGGCCACATGATCGGGTTTGGTTTTGGATAAGATTGCTACTCCACTGTATCCTTTTTTTTGAGCGCTAAACCAGTAATGATAGCTGTAACCAGCGTTTTCAAATAAACTGAGGTCTAATTGTTCTTTGTTCGCCTTAATCTCTTGCAGGCAAATCACATCTGGCCCCACAGCGCTTAACCATTCTATAAACCCTTTGTTAACAGCGGCTCTTATCCCATTTACATTGTAAGAAGCAATCTTCATGTCATTAAATTTTCCTTAAAAATAAGGAATGTATTTAAAGCAAGGCTAGCTTTTCATTTTAAAAAATATACAGCTGCTTCCTTTTACAAGAACACTTTGGAACACTATTTGTCATACCCTGAATTGAACAATAAAGAACAGATGAAAAAAATTGTATTTACATTAGCCTTTATGAGCAGTATTTTAGTTCATGCTCAGGCCTATCCAAGATTTGATACCAATCAGGAGCTCAAGTTTAACATTGGTCTTTTTACGGCTACTACCACGGTAGAAGGGTCGTATGAATACTTGTTAAGTGGAGACACCAG
>CAZWVO010000030.1:0-10412 GCA_964637535.1 uncultured Flavobacteriaceae bacterium | reverse complement strand
AAAAGTTCCGAAACAGCCTGCTTATCTCTTAAATTCTTAAAGACAATACGTCTGTTGTGCGTCCCTTTTTCTGTAGTCTGATTATGCTCCGCCTTAGATTTTGTAATCAAAGGTTCTACAAACTGTTTCAAGGCCTTAGCTTTAGCAACAGTTGTATTTATACGTTTATGTTCAATTAGGGAACAAGCCATATTAGCCAACATTGCTTTTCTATGTGCCGCCTTTCTTCCTAAATGATTAACTTTTTTACCGTGTCTCATTGTTCTTTACTATATGTATTCTTAACGGCTATAACCGCAAAGTATACTTAATCCTTATCCAATTTATATTTAGACAAATCCATGCCAAAACTTAGGCCTTTGTTAATCACTAACTCTTCTAATTCTGTAAGTGACTTTTTACCAAAGTTTCTGAATTTCATCAAATCGTTTTTATTAAAAGAAACCAAATCTCCTAATGTATCCACTTCTGCTGCTTTCAAACAGTTTAGGGCACGAACAGAAAGGTCCATATCTACCAGTTTGGTTTTTAACAATTGACGCATATGTAACGATTCCTCATCATAGGTCTCTGTTTGCGCAATTTCATCAGCTTCTAAAGTAATACGCTCATCAGAGAACAACATAAAGTGGTGTATTAACACCTTGGCTGCCTCTGTTAATGCATCTTTAGGGTGAATAGAACCATCACTAACAATTTCGAAAACTAATTTTTCGTAATCTGTTTTTTGTTCTACCCTAAAGTTTTCAATACTGTATTTTACGTTTTTAATAGGCGTAAAAATAGAATCAACTGCTATAGTCCCTAGTGGCGCTCCAGATTTTTTGTTTTCCTCTGCAGGCACATATCCTCTTCCCTTTTCTATCACCAACTCTAGGTTAATGCTTACTTTAGGGTCCATGTTACAGATTACTAAATCTGGATTCAACACTTGAAAACCGGAGATAAATTTCTGAAAATCCCCTGCTGTCAATTGTTCTTTACCGCTCACAGATACTGAAACAGTTTCACTATCTACGTCTTCTATCTGTCTTTTAAAACGAACTTGTTTTAGGTTTAAGATGATCTCTGTGACATCTTCTACAACACCAGAAATTACGGAAAATTCATGTTCTACTCCATCCATTCTTACCGAGGTTATTGCAAACCCCTCTAAGGATGATAGAAGTACTCTTCTCAATGCGTTCCCAACTGTTAATCCATAACCAGGTTCCAAAGGTCGAAATTCGAACTTTCCTTCGAAATCTGAGGAATCGATCATTATTACTTTATCGGGCTTCTGAAAATTAAATAATGCCATACGGATTGGTGTTGTTTATTTAGAGTATAACTCGACGATTAATTGTTCTTTGATATTTTCTGGAATCTGAAGACGTTCTGGAATAGCTACAAAAGCACCTTCCATTTTATCATTGTTCCAGGTAATCCATTCATATACACTGCTATTTGCTGCTAGCGCATCTTGAATAGTTTGAAGCGACTTGGATTTTTCTCTTACACCAACAACATCTCCTGCTTTAAGGGAATACGAAGGAATATTTACCAACTCTCCATTTACAGTGATATGTCTGTGAGAAACCAACTGTCTTGCTCCTCTTCTAGAATTGGAAATTCCCATTCTATACACTACATTATCTAAACGCGCCTCACACAATTGAAGTAAAACCTCACCGGTTACTCCTTTGCTACTGTTTGCTTTAGAGAATAAGTTTCTGAACTGACGCTCCAAAATACCGTAGGTGTATTTTGCTTTCTGCTTTTCCATAAGCTGAATTGCGTACTCTGATTTCTTGCCACGGCGTCTGTTATTTCCGTGTTGTCCTGGAGGATAATTCCTTTTTTCAAAGGCTTTATCGTCTCCGAAAATCGCTTCTCCGAATTTTCGAGCGATTTTTGATTTTGGTCCTGTGTATCTTGCCATCTTCTATTAATTTGGAAATATGATTATGAATTAAGGCTTATCCTTCGATAATCGTAACTATACTTCCAGTGAAACATACGTTCGCAACAGGCGAACTTATTATTAGTAATTAAACTCTTCTTCTTTTTGGTGGTCTACACCCATTATGTGGTAAAGGAGTAACATCAATAATTTCTGTTACTTCTATTCCAGCATTGTGAATTGATCGTATTGCCGATTCCCTTCCGTTACCAGGTCCTTTTACATATACCTTCACTTTTCTCAGACCTGCTTCATGCGCTATTTTAGCACAATCTTCTGAAGCTACCTGAGCAGCATAGGGCGTGTTCTTTTTAGAACCTCTAAAACCCATTTTTCCTGCTGAGGACCAAGAGATAACATCTCCTTTTTTATTGGTTAAAGAAATAATGATATTGTTAAAAGAAGCCGTGATATGAGCTTCGCCCACAGACTCTACAACAACTTTACGTTTCTTTGACGCTTTTGTACTTGCCTTTGCCATACTTTTTAGTATTCAGTAGTTCGTATGCTTTACTTGGTATATGGATAGCTATCCATTGTTACTTTGTACCGTATACGCCCCGTACTATCATTTATTATTTGGTTGCCTTCTTCTTGTTAGCAACTGTTTTTCGCTTTCCTTTACGTGTTCTGGAATTGTTCTTGGTACGTTGTCCTCTTAACGGTAATCCTGATCTATGACGAATACCTCGGTAGCAACCGATATCCATTAAACGTTTAATATTCAATTGCGTTTCTGAACGTAATTCACCTTCTATAGTATACGAAGCAACTGCCTCACGGATACGACCTATTTCGTCATCGTTCCAATCAGACACCTTTGTATCTACACTTACCTTTGCACTGTTCAGAATTTCTTGAGATCTGCTTCTCCCAATACCATAAATATAGGTAAGGGCAATTACTCCTCTTTTCTGTTTTGGTATATCTACACCTGCGATTCTTGCCATAATGATTACCCTTGTCTTTGTTTAAATCTAGGATTCTTTTTGTTGATTACGTACAACCTGCCCTTTCTGCGTACAATTTTGCAGTCGGCACTTCTCTTTTTTACTGATGCTCTTACTTTCATCGCAATATCTTAATATCTATATGTAATTCTTGCTTTTGTCAAATCGTATGGACTCATTTCTAACTTCACCTTATCTCCCGGAAGCAACTTAATGTAATGCATACGCATTTTTCCCGAAATATGTGCTGTTACTACGTGCCCATTTTCTAACTCTACTCGAAACATCGCATTTGACAATGCTTCAATTATGGTTCCATCTTGCTCTATTGCTGCTTGTTTAGCCATAATATCTATGCTACTTTTCTGTTTTTACCGGTTTTCATCAGTCCGTCATAGTGTCTATTCAATAGATACGAATTTACTTGTTGCATTGTATCTATGGCAACACCCACCATAATAAGAAGCGATGTTCCTCCATAGAACAAGGCCCAACCTGCTTGCACATCTCCTAACTTCACCACAACTGCAGGCAATACTGCTAATAGCGCCAAGAATATTGATCCTGGAAGCGTAATAAGCGACATAATTTTATCTAAATAATCTCCGGTTTCCTTACCTGGTCTAATTCCAGGAATAAAACCACCACTTCTTTTTAAATCATCTGCCATCTTATTTGTTGGTACGGTAATAGCCGTATAGAAATAGGTGAAGATGATAATTAAAAGTCCAAAAAGAATATTGTACCATAAACCAAAGATGTCTTGAAAGTTAACTTCCATCCAAGCACCCCAAGCGGTCTCTTTAAAGGTTTTACCAATTAAGCCTGGTGCAAACATAATAGCTTGCGCAAATATAATTGGCATTACTCCAGAGGCATTTAATTTTAAGGGAATATATTGTCTAGACCCCATAACATTTTTCTCGTATCCACCAGAAGCAGTTCTTCTTGCGTACTGCACTGGTATTTGACGTGTAGCCATTACTAGCAATACACTAGCAAGAATAACTACAAACCAAATAATTACCTCTATTAGAATAGCCATTGGCCCACCATTACCTTCATTTCTAAAGGCAATCTCTTGTATAAAAGATACTGGTAAGGTGGCAATTATTCCAATCATAATTAAAAGTGAAATACCGTTTCCGATACCTTTATCTGTAATTTTCTCACCTAACCACATTGCAAATACACAACCTGTAACTAAAATTATTACAGAAGGAACAATGAAGTTTAAACCTGTACCATTAAGGAAAGCTTTTGCAGGAACACCCAGTGCCTGAAGGCTATACAGATATGCTGGCGCTTGTACAATACAAATACCAATAGTAAGCCATCTTGTAATTTGGTTAATTGTTTTTCTTCCACTTTCTCCTTCCTTCTGTAACTTCTGAAGGTACGGAATAGCTATCCCCATTAACTGAACTACAATAGATGCAGAAATATATGGCATAATACCCAACGCAAAAATAGAGGCATTTGAAAATGCGCCTCCTGTAAATGCGTTAAGAATACCAAGAATTCCTTGGTCGGCTCCTGTACTATCAGATAAGCCTCCTAGTTCTGTTGCATCAATCCCTGGTAAAACGATCTGAGCACCAAAACGGTACACCAAAAGCAAACCAAGGGTAACAATAATTCTACCCCTTAGTTCTTCTATTTTCCAGATATTTGATATGGTTTCAAAAAACTTCTTCATCCTTATGTTTGCTTATAAACTTATAGCTTCTCCTCCGGCCGCTTCGATAGCCGCTTTGGCACTAGCTGTAAATTTATGTGCCGATACTTTTAAAGAAGCTTTTAACTCGCCTCCTCCTAAAATCTTAACCAAATCGTTCTTGTGTACCAATCTATTTTCCAAAAGATTTTCAAAAGTAACTGTCCCTTTTATGGCTTTACTGTCTACTAACTCTTGTAGTTTACTAAGGTTAATTCCTTTGTACTCCTTTCTATTGATATTGGTAAAACCAAATTTAGGTACACGTCTCTGTAACGGCATCTGCCCACCTTCAAAACCAATCTTCTTGGAATAACCAGATCTAGACTTGGCTCCTTTATGTCCACGTGTGGCAGTACCACCTTTTCCCGAACCTTGGCCTCTACCTACGGTTTTTCCTGGCTTATTAACAGCACCTTTTGCAGGTCTTAAACTATTTAAATTCATTTCAGCGATCTATTAAATACTTATGCTTCCTCTGTAGCTACTAAGTGTTTCACTTTATTTATCATTCCAAGGATTGCAGGCGAAGCATCGTGCTCTACTACATGTCCTATCTTACGAAGCCCTAAAGCTTCTAAAGTTCTTTTCTGGTTCTGCGTACGCTTTATACTACTACGCACCTGTTTTACTTTAATCTTTCCCATGGTTCCTTATCCTTTAAAAACCTTTTCCAAAGAAATTCCTCTTTGACTAGCTACCGTTCTAGCATCTCTTAATTGTAAAAGTGCATCAAAAGTAGCTTTAACTACGTTATGTGGGTTAGATGAACCCTGAGACTTAGATAATACGTCGTGTACTCCTACCGCTTCCAATACTGCTCTTACAGCACCACCGGCAATAACCCCGGTACCATGTGAGGCAGGCTGAATGTATACGCGAGCACCTCCGTACTTTCCTTTTTGTTCGTGTGGCAAAGTTCCTTTATTTAAAGGAATTCTTACCAAATTCTTTTTTGCATCTTCAATGGCCTTAGCAATGGCTGTAGCAACTTCTTTAGATTTTCCAAGCCCGTGTCCTACAACACCGTTTTCATCTCCAACAACAACTATTGCTGAGAATCCAAAAGCTCTACCTCCTTTGGTTACTTTAGTTACCCTTTGCACACCAACCAAGCGATCTTTTAATTCTAATCCTCCCGGCTTAACCGTTTCTGCGTTTTTGTATTTCTGGTACATATATATTAGAATTTAAGTCCTGCTTCTCTGGCTCCTTCAGCCAATGATTTTACTCTTCCGTGATACAAGCATCCCCCTCTATCGAAAGCAATGTCTGATACTCCAGCTTTTTGTGCCTTTTCCGCAATGGCTTTTCCTACTAAGGCGGCAATTTCTGATTTGGTTCCTTTTTCTTTGCTAATCTCTTTATCTCTAGAGGATGCAGCAACTATGGTAACCCCTTTGTTATCATCTATTACCTGCGCATAAATTTCTTTATTACTACGGTAAACAGCTAACCTTGGTCTAGCCTCAGTACCGAAGGATACTTTTCTAATCCTTCTTTTAATTCTCTTTCTTCTATCAGTCTTTGATAATCCCATAATGCTATTAATTAAGCTGATTTACCTGCTTTTCTTCTCAATTGTTCTCCTACAAACTTAACACCCTTTCCTTTGTAAGGCTCTGGCTTACGGAAAGATCTTATTTTGGCAGCAATTTGTCCTACCAATTGCTTGTCATGAGAGGTTAATTTTATGATTGGATTCTTTCCTTTTTCGGAAATGGTTTCCACCTTTATCTCTGGAGCAATATCAATTACAATATTGTGAGAGAATCCTAAGGCAAGATCTAATTTTTGACCTTGATTACTGGCGCGGTATCCTACCCCAACCAATTCTAATTCCTTAGTCCACCCTTGCGATACTCCGGCAACCATATTATTGACAAGTGCTCTGTACAATCCGTGCTTCGCCTTGCTTTCTTTAGATTCCGAAGATCGGGTAACGTTAACATTACCTTCTTCTACCTTAACAGAAACCCCCGAAAAATCCTGAGAAAGCTCTCCTAATTTTCCTTTTACCGTAATAACGTTCTCCTGTACTTCTACAGTTACGCCTTCTGGGATTGCTACCGGATTATTACCTATTCTAGACATTTTCTAAAACTTTAAAATATATTAATACACGTAACACAAAACTTCCCCACCAACATTCTCTTGCTTGGCCTGCTTGCTTGTCATTACCCCGTGAGAAGTAGACACAATAGCAATACCTAAACCGTTAAGAACACGTGGCAAATCTTCTGAACCAGAATACTTACGTAAACCTGGCTTACTGATACGTTGAATTTTCTTAATTACAGGCTCTTTTGTTAGCTTATTATATTTCAAAGCTATCTTAATTGCACCTTGTACTTTGTTATCCTCTTCGAACTTGTAGCTCAAAATATAGCCTTGATCAAATAAGATCTTAGTCATTTCCTTCTTTACTTTAGAAGCGGGTATTTCTACCACTCTATGACCTGCTCTACTGGCATTTCTAATTCGTGTTAAGTAATCTGCTATAGTATCTGTTACCATCTTTTTCTAATAATTATTAGTACTACTTACTAATTATCTATTACCAACTTGCCTTTTTAACTCCTGGAATTAACCCTTTATTGGCCATTTCTCTAAACATTACCCTAGAAATTCCAAAGGTTCTCATGTATCCTTTAGGTCTTCCTGTTAACTTACAACGGTTGTGCATACGAACCGGAGAAGCATTTTTTGGTAATTTTTGTAGCGCTTCATAATCTCCAGCTTCTTTCAAAGCCTTTCTCTTTGCTGCATATTTTGCTACTGTCTTTGCCCTTTTTACCTCACGGGCTTTCATTGATTCTTTAGCCATACTAGTTCTTTTTAAAAGGTAGTCCTAATTCGGTTAATAATGATTTTGCTTCCTTATCTGTATTTGCAGAAGTCACAAAAGTAATATCCATCCCATTAATTCTATTGATCTTATCAATATTAATTTCTGGAAATATAATCTGTTCGGTTACACCAAGGCTGTAATTCCCTCTACCATCAAAACCAGTAGCTTTTATTCCTTGAAAATCCCTCACTCGCGGTAAAGCAGAAGTGATTAATCTATCTAGGAACTCATACATGCGTTCCCCTCTTAAGGTTACTTTAGCACCAATAGGCATTCCTTTACGTAACTTAAATGCAGCAACATCCTTTTTAGAAACGGTAGAAACCGCCTTCTGTCCAGTGATCATTGTTAGCTCATCTACCGCATGGTCAATCAACTTTTTATCAGCTACCGCAGCACCAACTCCTCTACTTACAACAATTTTCGTAAGCTTAGGAACCTGCATTACATTCTTGTAACTAAATTCCTCTTTAAGCGCTTTCACAATACGTGCGCTATACTCTTCTTTTAATCTTGGAACGTACCCCATAATTAAATTACTTCATTAGATTTCTTAGAAACTCGGACTTTTTTACCATCTCGCACTTCATATCCAACTCTTGTTGCATCGCCTGATTTTCCATCAATTAATGCAAGGTTAGAAATATGAATTGGAGCTTCCTTTTCTACAATTCCACCTTGTGGATTTTTTGCACTTGGCTTTTCGTGTTTAGACACCATATTGGCACCTTCTACAATAGCCTTATTTTTAATACGATCTACACTTAAAATTTTACCTTCAGTACCTTTATGGTCTCCAGCTAAAATTCGTACTGTATCTCCTGTTTTTATCTTTAGTTTCATCTTCACTATACTTTATAGTACCTCTGGGGCCAATGATACAATCTTCATAAACTGCTTATCGCGCAACTCACGGGCAACGGGTCCAAAAACACGTGTTCCTCTCATTTCCCCTGTTGGGTTTAACAATACACAAGCATTGTCATCGAAACGGATATAAGAACCATCTGGTCTCCTAACTTCTTTTTTGGTACGTACCACAACTGCGGTAGATACAGCACCTTTCTTAATACCTCCGTTAGGAGTTGCCTCTTTCACGGTAACTACAATCTTATCACCAATAGAAGCATATCGTCTTTTTGTACCACCAAGCACTCTTATGGTGAGCACTTCCTTTGCTCCAGTATTATCGGCTACTTTAAGTCTAGATTCTTGCTGTAACATATCTATTTAGCTCTTTCAATGATTTCCACTAATCTCCAACATTTGGTTCTACTTAATGGACGAGTCTCCATTATTTTAACTGTATCGCCAATATTGCAGTCGTTTGTCTCGTCGTGTGCAACGTACTTTTTCGTTTTCAAAACGAATTTTCCGTACATAGGGTGCTTTACTCGTTTCACCTCTGCAACTACAATGGATTTCTCCATCTTGTTACTGGTAACAACTCCTATTCTTTCTTTTCTTAAATTTCTTTTAATTTCTTCCATAAAGCAGCCCCAATTATTGGTTTTCCCTTTTTGATAATTCTGTAGCCAATCTTGCCACTGTTCTTCTTGCCGTTTTTATCTGAAGTGGATTCTCCAAAGGCGTAACAGCGTGCGCTATTCTTAAATCGGCATGTTGTTTTCTATATTCAGCTAGCTTTTCTTGAAGCGCTTCAACCGATAGTTCCTTGATTTCATTTTGTTTCATGATGCTTTTCGCTTAAAAAAGATTACGCCGAGTAATCACGTGCTACAATAAACTTTGTTTTTACTGGTAATTTCTGCGCCGCAAGACGTAAGGCCTCTTTAGCAATATCCATAGGTACTCCGGCAACCTCAAACATGATTCTTCCAGGTTTTACCACAGCTACCCAATATTCTGGCGCTCCTTTACCTTTACCCATACGTACTTCCAAAGGTTTCTTAGTGATCGGCTTGTCTGGAAAAATCTTAATCCACAATTGTCCCTCACGCTTCATATACCTTGTAGCTGCAATACGAGCTGCTTCAATCTGACGTGACGTGATAAATTTTGAATCCAAAGATTTGATACCAAACATTCCATTAGAAAGTTGATGTCCTCTTCCGGATATCCCTTTCATACGACCTTTTTGCGCTTTACGAAACTTGGTTCTTTTTGGCTGTAACATTTCTTTTTACTTCTTTAAAATTACTTTCTACGACGTTGTTTTTTTCCTCCATCTCCCTTTCCTCCTTTGTTGGACTGTCCTTTAGACATTCCTACTAGCGGTGAAAGTTCTCTTTTTCCATAAACTTCGCCCTTCATGATCCATACTTTTACACCTAATCTTCCATAGGTAGTATGTGCTTCATGCAATGCATAATCAATATCAGCTCTAAACGTAGACAATGGAATTCTACCATCTTTATACGACTCTGAACGTGCCATTTCTGCCCCGTTTAAACGTCCTGATATTTGAATTTTTATGCCTTCAGCATTCATACGCATCGCTGCAGCAACTGCCATCTTAATAGCTCTTCTATACGAAATTCTATTCTCTATTTGACGCGCTACACTAGCGGCAACTAAATTTGCATCTAGTTCAGGTCTTTTTATCTCATAGATATTAATCTGAACCTCTTTTGCCGTAATCTTTTTAAGCTCTTCTTTTAGCTTATCTACTTCTTGCCCACCTTTACCGATAATAATACCTGGTCTAGCGGTAGTAATTGTAACTGTAATTAGTTTTAACGTACGCTCAATAATAACTCTAGACACACTGGCTTTTGCCAAACGTGCATGAACATATTTTCTGATCTTATCGTCTTCGGCTAATTTATCGCCATAATCATTTCCACCATACCAGTTAGATTCCCATCCTCTGATGATGCCAAGGCGATTTCCGATTGGATTTGTTTTCTGTCCCATACTCTATGTTCTAGCTTTCTACGTTATTGTTAGATCCCAAAACCATAGTTACATGGTTGGAACGTTTTCTTATTC
>CAZWVO010000029.1:0-10659 GCA_964637535.1 uncultured Flavobacteriaceae bacterium | reverse complement strand
TCCTACAAGTACAAATACCCCAATAATTATACTAGGAACCAACACGGGCTCCCAATTTTCTAGACTCCCAGAAGTAGGCACATTGTTGGTTGTAAAATGAACTTCCTTTCCCATTAACAAAGGGCCCAAAAAAGCAACTACAAAAAGGCTTACAAAGCCCAACCATAAAATGGAGAAAAACAATAATCCTAGGCCTTTTTTTCTAGGGCTGTTTCGCTTGCTTTTTATAATAAAATCGGTCTCTTCAGAATCGATCAAATTTCGTAATTCGCTTGGTACATTTCGTACATTCATTATTGCAAAATATGTAGTAATAATACCAAAGAAAAAAGGCAAAAACAAATGTGAGGTGGTAAGGGGGGAGATAAAAAAAGTATTTCCATAAAAAAAACGATCTTGCAGTGTAACAATTGGTACCGTATTGGACACTAACTTAAAAACTATATGTTATGAAAAAATTACTTTGGGTGCTATTTCTTGGACTCTTTTGTTCCCTTACTAATGGGCAAGATATTACGGGCGCTTGGAACGGGGCTTTAGATATACAGGGTACACAGCTGCGTTTAGTGTTGCACCTAAGTAAGACAGATGCCGGGTACACGGGCACCTTAGACAGTCCAGATCAGCAAGCTTTTGGTATTCCAATAGATTCTACAGCCTTTGCCAATAACCGTTTGCATTTTAAGCTGGCACAGTTAGGAATTACCTACGAAGGCACTTTTGCAGAAAAGCAATTTACAGGTACATTTACGCAAGGCGGTATGGCACTACCGCTTTCTCTTTCTCGAGAAGAAATTGCCAAAAAAGAGCTGCGTAGACCACAAGAACCTAAAGCTCCCTTTCCCTATCATACAGAAGATGTTACTTTTAAAAATACCGAAGCGGAAATAAGCTTAGCAGCTACGCTAACCCTTCCTAAGGCCGAAGGGGTACATCCTGTGGTAATTCTAATTTCGGGGAGTGGCCCCCAAGATAGAAATGAAGAACTTATGGGGCATAAACCCTTTCTGGTACTTGCAGACCATTTAACCAGAAAAGGAATAGGTGTATTGCGTTATGATGATAGAGGTACCGCAAAATCTACAGGCGATTTTAGTGCGGCTACCACAGCAGATTTAGCTACTGACGCTGCTAGCGCTATAGCCTATCTGAAGACAAGAAAAGATGTTGACCCTACTAAAATTGGTCTTATGGGGCATAGTGAAGGAGGTGTTATTGCTCCTATGGTAGCCGCTAACAATAACGATGTAAGCTATATTGTATTGTTGGCAGGTACCGGAATTAGAGGAGACAAACTATTAATACTGCAAGGTGATTTAATACAACAGGCAAGTGGTATTTCAGAGAAAGAACGCAGCCTGCACACAGGCACACGTGCTGCTATTTTTGATAAGGTATTGCATGCTAAAAATACGGAGACCTTAAAAGCAGAAATCACCACTTATTTGGAAGATCGCTTAGAAAAACACCCCATTATAGTTCCTGAAGGCGTGGATAAAGCACAATTTATACAGGTTAATGTAACACAATTTAGCTCGCCTTGGATGCAGCATTTTATAAAATATGACCCCGCCCTGCATTTAGAAAAAGTAGGTTGTCCTGTTTTGGCGCTTAATGGGGAAAAAGATTTACAGGTTCCTGCCAAGCTTAACCTAGAGGCTATTGCTGCTGCCTTAGCTAAGGGCGGCAATACTGCGGTTACCACCGTGGCGTTTCCAAAACTAAACCATCTTTTTCAGGAAGCAGAAACGGGATCGCCTAGTGAATATGCAAGCATAGAGCAAACCTTTGCTCCGGAGGCATTAGCGGTACTTACCGACTGGATTTTAACTCAGGTACAGTAACATTAAAGGCATTTTTTAGCAGCCTGTATTCCACTGTATATGGCGCCATCCATATAGCCCCCATGTATAGGAGCGGTTTCGGCACTGGCAAATACTAGCCTATTATTCATATAGGTGGCCGCAAAAAGCGGATTTCCGTAAGATGGGCTCATATAAATAGATTTGATAGTTTCAGAAGACGTATTTAGATCCTGTGACCAGTCTTTTTCTTCATAGCGTTGGTAATTCAATAATTCCGGACCTAAGTATTTTGACAAATACGCTAAAATACGCTCCTTTCTAGCTTCAGCACTAACGTCGCGCAGGCCTTCGTTTATAAAACCCATAAGGGCATAATTTTCATCTGCAGCATCAGAATGGTCATACAATTCTGTTACGGCGCCTACCTGTCCAATAACCGTTCCAGACAAATTTTTAGTTCTCCAGAATGGGCTACTGAAGGTCATTCCAATTTTCATTGCATTACTCATCCAAGTATGTGTTTTTTCCATCGCTAACGTAAGCTGGTCTGGCAGTTCTGGCGAAAATGCAATTCGCGTAGTAATTTTGGGAGGAATACATACCACTACTTTCTCACCGGTATAGATTCCCTTAGACGTGGTAACCGCTAGCGTTTCTTCGGAAGCCGTTATAGCAGTAACAGGACCTGAGGTTAAAATCTGATCCCTAAACGGTGCTGCCAGTGCGTTTATAAGCGCCACTGAACCACCTGCAATTCTATAGGCAGATGGAGCGTTAGGATCATTCTCAAAATAGTGTTCAGGGGCCATGCTATTGTATACCAAAACACTTTTACCCTTGCTATATTGGTAAAATTTCTTCAGCTGTAACTCGTCTAGCAACGCGAGTACATTTTGATGATGATTTTGAAACCATGTGGCCCCAAGATCAATATGGTCATGGGTAAGAATACGTCCTCCAATTCTATCGCGGGATTCTAGGATTACAAAATCTGTTTCGCCTTGGGTATATAATTGATACGCAGTACTAAGGCCAGAAAGTCCGGCTCCGATAATAACATATTTAGAAAAATGGGATTTCATATGATGTAATATATGCTTTTGGTTGGGTTAGATAAGTACATGCAATCTCACTTTTCTAAAGCGAACTTATTCAAAAATTGCCACAGCTCTAACAGGGGATCCCGTACCTCCTCTTATTTTTAACGGGAAACCTATAAAACGGAAACGCCCACGCCCCAATAATTGAAATAGGTTTACCATATTTTCATAATGTGTAAACCCCATAGCTCCACAAAGCCGATGTACTTCTTTATTTGCAGGTCCAGGAATACCGGGCGACATGGTTTCTACCCCAAAAGCAGCAATACCCTGTTCTCCCAACCATTGCGTAGCAGCAGGAGTTATACCTGGCCCCTTACCCCAATTAGCAGTACCAAAATTACGGCGGTAATGATCTGTGCACAGTAAAACGGTATCGCCTTTTTGTATTGTTTCCTTACTATTAAGGCAAGCCTCTTGTAAGTCTTTTACGCATATGGTTTCTTCTAAGTTTTTATGGGAGAGGTCTAAACAAATACCCGAGGTATAGAATTGCGCAAGCGGCATAGTATCTATAGACTGGTCCTTGTATTTACGCGCCATATGGTTTATAGCGTCTACATGTGTGCCGGTATGCTCACTAAGTTCTAAGGTATGTACTCCGGGCGTTTGGGTAGTGCTAGAAACCAGTCCATCCCACTTTTCATGCGTAGCATAAACCTGCATTTTTACAGGTGGCAAACTTTTATAGACTGGCATGCCGTGGTAAATTTCCTGGCTTAAATCGATAATTTCAGGCATATGGGTTTCTTAATTTGTCCTCAAAGTACGTAAAAAATAGCCAGATTTTGCAACAGTAATTTCCCTATATTTACTAGACCTAGAGATCACAAAACCATCCAAAATGAAAGTGCAATTTACTTCTCTTTTGCTTTTCTTATGTACCGTAATTACAGCTCAAAACGCAGCTCCATACTTAACTCCTGCAACACCTGGTAGCCAGGGCGTATCCAAAGCGCGTGTTATGCGTATAGACCAGATGTTACAACAAGCTGTTACCCAAGAGCAAATTCCGGGAGTAGTAGCCTTAATTGCCCGAAACGGAAAAATCATTTTTCACAAAGCCTACGGCATGGCCGATAATACTTTGGGGCGCCCTATGGAAACAGATGCTATATTTAGAATTGCTTCCCAAACAAAGGCCATTACAGCAACAGCAGTAATGATGTTATGGGAAGAAGGGCATTTTAAACTAGACGATCCTATTGCCAATTATATTCCCGCATTTAAAGACGCTCAGGTGTTAGATAGCTATGATGAAACTAATGACACCTATACTACTACCCCTGCTACTACATCGATTACTATACGACATTTACTTACCCATACCTCTGGTATTGGTTATGGAGAAATAGATGGGGATCCGCGTTTTAAAAAAATGTATCAAAAAGCAGGTATCACAGATTTATTTAGCACCAAAGATATCAGTATAGCAGAAAGCGTTAAAAAGTTGGCACAACTACCGCTACACCATAACCCTGGAGAAAAATTTACCTATAGCGAAGGCTTAGATATACTTGGATATTTTATTGAAATTGTTTCTGGGATGCCGTTTGATGTGTTTTTAAGAACCCGTATTTTTGATCCTCTAGGCATGAATGACACTTGGTTTTACTTGCCAAAAAAGAAACACAAACGCCTGGTAACGGTACAACATTTTAACAACAACCGCTGGGAAAAATACCCTGTAACCTTCTACGACACGGACTACCCTATTACCGGAGCAAAGCGCTTTTTTTCTGGAGGAGCTGGTCTTAGTAGTACGGCAAAAGACTATGCTAGCTTTTTACAAATGTATCTAAACAAAGGGGAATATAATGGGGTGCGTATTTTAAGCAGAACTACCATACAAGCCATGATGGGTAACCAAATTGGCGATCTGTGGGATGGGGGTAAATACTATGGTCTTGCCTTTGGTGTGGTAAATGCTAAAGGGCAAGATATGGGAGGAGAAGGAAGCATAGGCACATTTGATTGGGGTGGTTATTTTAACACCCAATACTTTGCAGATCCTCAAGAGCAAATCATTGGAATACTGCTCAAACAAACACAAGGTAAGGTGGACGACCCTACCGGATGGAAGTTTCGTCAAATGGTAGGTGCTGCCATAGCCGATTAATATAAAATATACCTAATACCAAGCGATATGAAAACAATAAAAATAGTATTACTTGCTGCATTTCTGCTTCCTTTTTTTGGGCAGTCTCAAAAACGAAAAAAGCGCAGTAGCACAGCTACAATTGTGCTTAACGAAAAAGAATTTCACGGTCTTAAATGGCGAAATATTGGCCCTTTTAGAGGTGGCCGTAGTGTAGCCTCTTCTGGAGTGGTAGGACAACCAATGACCTACTATATGGGAAGTACCGGTGGCGGCGTATGGAAAACTACGGATGATGGCATTCATTGGAAAAACGTTTCAGATTCCTTTTTTAAAACAGGAACCGTAGGCGCCATAGCCGTATCGGAAAGCGATCCTAATGTTGTTCTAGTAGGCATGGGAGAACACGCCGCCCGCGGAGTCATGACTTCTATGGGTGATGGAGTATACAAATCTACCGACGCTGGTAAAACGTGGAAGCATATGGGGTTGGATTTTACCCGTCATATTGCAGACGTTATTATTCATCCTACCAATCCAAATGTAATGTATGTTGCCGCCCAAGGAGCGCAGTACGGCGCTTCGGAAGACCGAGGTATATACCGCTCCACAAATGGAGGAAGCAGTTGGGAAAGAGTATTGTATGTAAATACTACTACAGGAGCTGCTTCCCTATCTATGGATATGAATAATCCTAGAATACTCTATGCCGCTATGTGGGAACATCAACGTTTTCCATGGACCATACAGTCTGGTGGTGCCGCATCTGGCATCTATAAATCTACAGATAGTGGTGCTACTTGGAAAAAGCTTAAAGAAGGCCTCCCTACGGCATTTGGAAAAGCAGGCATATCAGTATCTAGAGCCAATCCAGAAAGGGTCTATGCCGTTATAGAAGCAAAGGATAAAAAAGGAGGTGTTTACCGTTCTGATGATGCCGGAAAAAAATGGACACAAGTAAACAGCAACCGGATCAACATTGCCCGCTCTTGGTACTATATGGAGATTTTTGCAGACCCCCAAGATCAAAACGTAGTATACGTATTAAACGCGCCTATGATGAAATCTATAGACGGGGGAAAAAGTTTTACCCGGGTGGGTACGCCTCATGGTGATAACCATCATTTGTGGATTAATCCCAAAGATGCCTCTAAAATGATTAATTCTAATGATGGAGGGGCAAACATTTCTAACAATGGAGGAAGCAGTTGGAGTACACAGCAAAATCAGCCTACCTCGCAATTTTACCGGGTTATTACAGATAATCTAGTTCCGTATAATGTATATGGAGGACAACAAGATAATTCTGCTATTGGTATAGCCAGTAGAACTAATGACAATGGTATAGATTGGAAAGATTGGTTTTCCGTAGCAGGTTGTGAAAGCGCCTATCTTGCCTTTGATCCTGACAATCCAGATATTATTTACGGCGGCTGTTACCAAGGAATTTTAGAAAAGTGGATAAAAGCCTCAAAAGAAGGAAAACCTATTAAAGAATATCCGGAGCTGGGACTCGGAAACGTCCCAAAAGATTTTAAGTATAGATACAATTGGAATGCTCCAATTATTAGTGATCCGCATGATAGAAGTACCATATACCACGCTGGCAATATGGTTTTTAAATCTACCGATGGCGGCCATAGTTGGATGGTTATTAGTCCAGATCTAACCCGTAATGAAATTAGCAAACAAGGTGCTGGTGGTGGTCCGTATACCAATGAAGCTGCAGGTGGTGAAAACTACAACACCCTTATGTACCTTACGGCATCTCCGCATGAAAAAGGAGTACTATGGGCAGGGAGTGATGATGGGCTTATTCACCTCACCAGAGATGGAGGAAAACAATGGGAGAACGTTACCCCTCCCAATCTGGCAGAAGGTATTATAAACAGTATTGAGGTATCTCCTCACGACCCAGCTACCGCTTATGCTGTAGTAATGCGTTATAAGTTTATGGATCTAAAACCGTATATCTATAAGACTACGAACTATGGAAAAGCCTGGCAGAAAATTACAAATGGTATTGTTGGAGATCACACCTTTGTACGGGTAGTTCGTGAAGATCCCAAACGCAAAGGTCTCCTGTATGCGGGTACAGAAACCGGACTCTTTATTTCCTTTGATTCGGGGCAAAATTGGCAGGCATTTCAACTAAACCTTCCTGTAGTCCCTATTAACGATCTTACCCTGCAAGCCAATGATATGATAGTAGCCACCGCAGGGCGTTCTTTTTGGATTCTAGACGATCTTACTACCCTACAAACCGCGGCAGTGCCTAATACCCCAGTAAAGTTGTTTACCCCTAAAGACACCTACCTCTTATTTGGCGGCAGTTCGGATAAACCCGTACCAAGATTAGGACAAAACCCGAAACAAGGAGTAAGCTTAGACTACTATTTGGATAAAAAAGCAGATAGCATGGATCTAAAACTAGAAATTCTAGAAAATGGAAAGCGTATTCGTTCGTATACCAATAAAAAGCCCAAAAAGTTTAAATCATGGCCTGGAGGCCCTTCCAAACCTCAAGTATTACCCTCTAAAAAAGGATACAATAGGTTTACTTGGGATTTTGCCAGAGCCCCACTCCCCGCCGTAGATAATGTTTTTGTTTTTGGAGACTATAACGGATCTACAGTTGCTCCAGGCACCTATACCGCTAAACTAACATTAGGCGTTATTACTTCTGAAACTCAAATTACTATTTTGCCCAATCCAAAAATTAAGGGCAGTCCCGAGGACTATAAAGAGCAACAAACTGCATTGCAACAAATAGAAGGTACTATTACTGCCATTCATGAAGCGGTTAATGAAATGCGGTCTGCTAAGAAACAATTAAGGGCCTATAAAGAATTGCTTAAAGGTAATGACAAAGCCAAACCCCTAATGGTTATGGGTGATTCTCTTATACAGCGCATTACTACTTGGGAAGAAAATCTAATACAACCTAAACAAAAAACCTTTCAAGATGTCATTAATTACAACAACCAACTTAATGCACAACTAATGCATTTAAAGGGGTACATAGATGTTCCTGAACCTAAAGTTACAGCGGGTGCAAAGACCCGTCTTAAAGACCTTATGGATATATGGAGCACCTATGAAACGGAACATAATGCTATTGTAAAAACCGAAATGGCCGCTTACAACGAGCAATATAAAACACTGGAATTACCAGCTATAATCATAAAATAAATCCATTTTAGCATACACTATGAATCTCCCTTTTATAGCAGATCAGGAATTTAAAGGCTTAGATTATTCGCAAACCCAATTACCAAAAGGTGAATATGAACAATGCACCTTTATCGGTTGTAATTTTTCCGAGTCCGATTTAGCCAATCAGAATTTTATGGAGTGCCATTTTATAGATTGCAATCTTAGTAATGCCGATATAAAATATACCTTATGGAAAGAAGCTAATTTTACAGACTGTAAAATGCTAGGTTTAAAATTTGAAGGCTGCAACACCTTATTTATGCGTTTTTCTTTTACCCGATGCAGTTTAAATTTTGCTTCTTTTCATAAGCTTAACCTAAAGTCGCTTGTTTTTAACGAGTGTAAATTAATTGGAGCAGATTTTTCTCAAGCAGATCTTACCGCTGCTGTGTTTGACCATTGTGATCTTAGTAAAGTCATATTTGAGAATACCCAATTGGGAAAGGCAGATTTTACGACTGCCTATAACTATCAAATAGATCCAGAACGAAACCTCCTTAAAAAAGCACGATTTTCGGTGCAAGATATTGCAGGACTGCTGAATAAATACGATATTTATATAGAACAATAACTATGGATAGAACGTGTTTAGAATGTGAGGAACGCATTGTTGGCAGAATTGATAAAAAATTCTGTTCGGACCAATGCCGTAATGCCTATAATAACAAACGAAACAAGGACAGTAAAAATCTCATTCGGAATATCAACAACCGCCTGCGCAAAAATTATAGAATTCTGGAAAGCTTCCCCTTAAAAGAAGGCAAAACTAAAACCACCCGAACCCGATTATTGGATAACGGTTTTGATTTCGATTTTATTACCAATTTGTATACCACAAAAAAAGGGACTAGCTACTATTTTGTTTACGATTTGGGTTATTTACCCTTAGAGAACGAGTATTACATGATTGTTAAGCGAGAATAGTGACCCACTAACGTCTGGGAATAGGTATACAGGCCTCCTTTTTCATTAGGCATAAATGTACACTCGAAATCTATTTTTTTGATCGCTTACTTCCAGTTTCGACCGCTAAGGCGTAAAGAAGCCACTACAACATCTTTACGGCTTATTTGCCCTACCAGAATACCGTCTTTCATAACCGGTAGTCTACGGCGATTGTTTTTGTGAAAAATACCGGCAGCATCAAAAATGCTAATGTTATTCGGAATGGTTTCCACATTTTTAGTCATAAACCGCTCTACACTCTTGTCTAAGATAGGCATGTTAAAGTACCTGCTTTCCGAAATTTGTTTCATACAATCGGCCTCAGATATAATACCCACTAAAAAGCCATTATCGTCTAAAACAGGCCCTCCAGAAATATTATACTTGGTAAACAATTCCATCACTTCTAGTATGGATTGCTCTGTGCGAAAAGTGACCAATTTCTTGGTCATGTAATCTTCTACGAGGATTGGGGCGTCGTATTCCTTTTTGGAAACCTCCTTTGCTCGTGCGCCTTGAAAACTCTTGATTCCCATATTGTTTGTTTTTGGAGTGATTAATAAAGTTAGTGATTTTTAGGCAATTACGTAAATTTCTGGAGCAGAATATGTCAAACCGCAAGAATTTTATACCTTAGGCAAAAGCAGCGTATACCTCATATCGCGCTTTATAAGCACCAGCAAAAAATGAAAAGATTTACTACTATTAGTATACTATTACTCTTAATACTAACCGTGTATTGGGGTTTTAAAAGCGCTATGCCCAGTTATACTGCTGATTTAGACGCACCTGCTACTTCTTTCTCCACAGACCGGGCTATGATGCATGTAGAAAAGATAGCCGCTACGCCTCATGGTGTGGGTTTTGAAGGGCACACCAAGGTAAGAGAATACATTGTAAGTGAACTTCAGAAATTAGGTTTAGAAACCTCCTTACAAGAAGGAAAAACGGCCGGAGATTGGGCTAATCTAAGTGAAGTAACCAATATTATGGCCAAAATTAAAGGTTCTAGACAAGGCAAAGCCTTGTTACTATTATCGCACTACGACAGTAGTTCACATTCTTCTTTAGGGGCCAGTGATGCCGGCAGTGGGGTAGCTACAATTCTGGAAGGCGTTCGCGCTTATTTAGCCGCCAACCCTAGTCCTAAAAATGACATTATTATTCTTATTTCTGATGCAGAAGAACTGGGGCTTAACGGGGCTAACCTTTTTGTAAACCAACATCCTTGGGCTAAAAATGTTGGCTTAGTACTTAATTTTGAAGCTCGCGGCAGTGGCGGTCCAGGCTATATGCTTATAGAAACTAACCGAAAAAACGGAAGATTAATTCAGGAGTTTCTAAAGGCTAATCCAGAATACCCTGTAACCAATTCCCTAGCCTACAGCGTCTATAAAATGTTCCCTAACGATACAGACCTTACCATATTTAGGGAAGATGGCGATATAGAAGGTTTTAATTTTGCTTTTATTGATGATCACTATGATTATCATAC
>CAZWVO010000028.1:0-10751 GCA_964637535.1 uncultured Flavobacteriaceae bacterium | reverse complement strand
GGTGCATAAAATCCCATGCAATATAATACGCTTTTACTAGGGTAAGAATAATAAATATCCAGTTAAGGAGTTTCATTCCTAAAAAGGAAGACGTAATTAATACGGCTGGCTTGTATATCCCCAAAACTACTTCTACCGCGGTTACCGCAGTAAGAAATGCCAATACGCCCCATATTTTTTGGGTATTGGATTTGAACTTCCAAAGCCCTCTAAAAATTTCTAATTTATGATCGTGTGCCATGTGTACGTAAACTATATTTTTAAAATTAAACTAGGTAGAAGAATGTAAATACAAATACCCATACTAAATCTACAAAGTGCCAGTACAGTCCAACTTTTTCTACCATTTCATAATGCCCTCTGCGCTCATATGTGCCCAGAATTACATTAAAGAAAATTATAATGTTAATGAGTACTCCAGAAAATACGTGAAAGCCATGAAAGCCGGTTATAAAGAAAAAGAAATCTGCAAACAATCTACTTCCATATTCGTTGTGAATTAGATTGGCTCCTTCTACTACCATGGTAGCATCTTTAATTTTTTTGAGGGATTCTTCTCTGCTAAGCAAGGTTTTCTCTCCTTCTGCATTGATGGTTTCTGTACGTATAAGAAGATTAGGGTTTGCCTTAAAACCTTCTACTACCTCGTTAAGCGACACTGATGGCAGAGTAGCACCTTCATAGTACCATACCCCGTTTTTACTTTCGTGATTTATACGTTCTTGTGGCAACAGTTTCGCAAAATCTGCAATAGCAGCTCTCTCCTTGCTGTCTGCTTCAACAAATTGAAGTATTCTTCCTCCTCTAGTCTCCAAAGCACCGTAATCTCCTTTTATAAAGGTAGCCCATTCCCAAGCTTGAGAACCAACAAAAATAGCTCCTCCAATAATGGTAAGGAACATATACCAAATTACCTTAGTCTTTTTCATATGATGCCCAGCATCTACAGCGAGTACCATAGTTACAGAAGACATAATTAAAATAAAGGTCATGAAGGCCACATAAATCATGGGGTAATTCCCATGAAAGAAGGGCACGTGAGTAAATACCTCATCAGCAATAGGCCAAGTTTCAATGAATTTAAATCTAGAAAAACCGTAAGAAGCTAAGAAACCAGAGAAGGTAAGTGCATCTGATACAATAAAGAACCACATCATCATCTTACCATAACTTGCTCCCAGAGGCTGGTTTCCACCGCCCCATACGCTTTCTTCAGTACCCGAGGTAACCGTATTATCCATAAATTTTAATTGGTGTTAACAAATCTTTTGCAAATTTACATTTTTTTCAACTATAGAAAAGCTTGTCTTATACAAAACCCGTTTTATTTTCATTTATTATTACACAAACGTCATAAAGAGGATTAAATATATCCAAAGCAGGTCTAAAAAATGCCAAAACGTAGCTCCTAATTCCAAACCAAGCATATCATCTGGAGTGTATTTTCCTTTAAAATTTTGAACGATCACCACCGTTAGCGAAATAATCCCGGCGATAACATGGAAAATATGAAATATGGCTATGGCATATACAAAGGACACTCTAATATTACTTGTGGGGCCAGTAACATAATGACCACTAGCTATAAACTGCCCAAAACCGTAGAACTGTAAAACAATAAAGGCTATTCCTAAACCAAGTGTAACAACTAAGAGCTGAGAACACAAGGTTCTTTTATTTGCATGTAGGGCTTTCTTAGCGAAAAAATAAGTGAAACTACTTAAAACAATGACCGCAGTACTTATCATAAATAGACTGGGAAGCTCTAGATCTTGTATCCAATCATCTCTTTTCTGACTAACAATATATGCACTCGTTAAGCCCGCGAACCCCATAATAAGACTTCCAATACCTATCCACAGCATCATTTTCTTTGATCTGTCATTCTTCTGCTTCGGAGTTCCTTGTGTTAAATCCATAAATGTTATATAAACTTATCTATTACGTAGACAATTTGCATTAAAGTTATGTAGCTTACGCTAGCGAGCATTAATTTTTTTGCTGAGGCATTATCTCTTTTCTCGTACAATTTAAATGCAAAGACAAGCATTACCATACCCATTAAAAAAATAATAATTGCCGCGGTCAAAGATAATTGTAAGCGCCCAGTAATCCCAAATACGGGAATAACAGATATGACCATCATCCATATGGTATACATAATAATTTGTAGCGCGGTTCCGCTATCTTTTTTACCCGTGGGAAGCATTTTAAAGCCACCTCTTTTGTAATCTTCGTCAAGCATCCAGCCTAGGGCCCAAAAATGAGGGAACTGCCAAAAAAATTGAATCATAAAGAGCGTACCCGGTTCTATTCCAAAATCGTTTGTAGCAGCTACCCATCCTAACATAAAGGGAATAGCGCCAGGAAAAGCACCTACAAAAACAGCCAAGGGGGTTTTTGTTTTTAAAGGCGTATACACACTGGTATACAAAAAAATGGAAATGGCTCCAAACATGGCCGTCTTTTCGTTGAGAATGTACAAGGCCACTACACCCAAGATAGTTAAGGTAATTGCAATGGTAAGCGCCATATTCACAGACATTCTTCCAGAAGGAATAGGTCTATTTTTGGTACGGTTCATTAGGGCATCCAGATCCTTTTCTATAATCTGATTATAGGCATTAGAAGCCCCTACCATACAATATCCTCCAAAGCCTAAAAGCAATACGGCCGTCCACTCTATTTGCACAGCCCCCAAAAGATAACCTGCCAATGAGGAGAACACCACACTTACAGCAAGTCTTACTTTTGTAATGTCTTTAAAATCGGCAAAAATATGCGCCAGTGAGGAGCCTTTAGCCGAACCAACTGCAGTTTTCATTTACACTTTTTAGGGTACTTCTGTAGTTCCAAGTCAGAACAATAGTTGTACAAATTTTTATGGTATACCAAGTGGGCAAAGATACATCCCCAATGCTATTTTTGCAACGATAACTCCTTAATTATGTTATTTTTGAGCTGCGCTTTTGTTTAAAGCTATGCTAACGTTAAAAACACAACATATGAAAAAAATTAAAGTCTTACTCGTAGCCCTCGTTTGCGCCGCTTCTCATAGCGCGCTACAGGCTCAAAACCGGGAAGTAGTGATCACTATAGATACCCTTTCCACTAATGTATACATGCTTACGGGGCAGGGTGGTAATATTGGTATTTACGTTGGTGAAAAGCATGTTTTTATGATTGATGATCAATTTGATCGACTAAGTGATAAAATTAAGACCGCAATTGGTACGCTTACAGATAAACCCATATCGTTCTTATTTAATACGCACATGCATGGAGATCATTCTGGTGGGAATGCTAAGTTTAATTCTGATCAAACTACCGTGGTTGCTCATGACAATGTGAGGAAGCGAATTGCTAGTAGACAAAAAGACCAGTTAGACCAGAAAAAGATTAGCTTAGCGTACTATCAAAAAATGCTTCCAGAAGTTACGTTTTCCGATGATATTACCTTCCACGATGGCGATGAAACTATTCTGGCTTTTCATGTACACAATGCACATACCGATGGAGATGCCATGGTGTATTTTGTAAACAATAACGTATTGCATATGGGAGATACCTATTTCTCTGGGCGTTATCCTTTTATTGATTTAAAGAGTGGAGGAAGCGTACAAGGATACATTGATGCGCACAAAAAGGCCCTGCTTGTAATTAACGAAGAAACCAAAATAATTCCGGGACATGGAAGACCATCAAACAAGGCAGAACTAGCAGCTTATGTAGCGATGCTAGAACATATTAAAGCTAAGGTAATGGAGGCTATAGCGGCAGGCAAAAGTTTAGATGCGGTAAAAGCCGACGCCTCACTTTCTGCTACTTATGATGCTACTCATGGTAATGGTTTTATTAAACCAGAACGCTTAAGAGAAACCTTTTACAGTAGTTTAAAGAAGGAATAGAGGGAACAAAAAACCGAGAAGCCTTGGACATGACTTCTCGGTTTTATATCTTCATTTCTCCAACGGTAAATTAATTTCTACTAAAAAAGATAGGCTGACTAAAAGAAACCTTAACGGCCTCTCCACGTTGTTTTCCAGGGGTCATTTTAGGCAACTTATCAATAATTCGCTTTGCCTCGGCCTCTAAAGTTTTAGAAGGTCCGCGCATTTGAATAGCTGTGATACTACCATCTACACCAATAGTAAAAACCATATTCACTCTTCCTCCTATTCCCAATTCTTGATCAATTTCTGGATACTTAATGTTTCTTTTAATGTGTTTGGTCATTTTCTCCTGAAAACAAACTCTTTTTTGATCTTTAGCAACTTTTTCACAACCTGGAAAAACAGGTACTTCTTCTACTGTAATAAAAGGTACTTTAGGGTCTTCTACAGGTTCCTTTTCATACGTTAAGTCGCTAATATTCAAATCCGGAACGTTTCCTTCAGGTTCCATATCTATAAACTGTTCTACTTTTGGTTCCAGATTAGCATCATCAGGAGCTATTTCTATCTTAGCTGGGTTAAGTACCTTTTTGCGTTGCACTTCAACCACTTTCTCTTTTTCAATAGTAAATACAGGAGGTGGGGTTTCAAATATGAAGGTTTCATCTAGAGGATCCTCTGTTAGTTGCGCCATTTCTTTTTTCACAGTAAACGCGGCCTCTAAACCAATGTACACCATTAACATGGCCACTATTAAACCAATTTGAAAATTAACGAAACTGTTTTTGCGTAAATTAGCTTCGTGTTTACCGCCTTTACGGCTGGCACTGCGGTTTGTTTGTCTGCTGTTCTCATTGCCGTGAGAAGTAGCAGCACTTGTGTGTTTTTCTTTCATGTTTTATAGTTTTTGATCCCGAAATACTCGGGGAGTTACTAACATGTAAAAACACAAGGAACGTACCAAAAAAAAATCCCCGGCCGCAGCCGGGGATTTTTATATGCTATTTTGGAAGCTTTACTCAGTCAAACGTCATGTTCCCTAAGTAAACCTACTTGTTAACTCATTACTGTAACTTAAAGGTAATTGGAATACTAAAAGGTACACGAACCGCTCTTCCTCTTTGTTTACCTGGAGTCATCTTAGGCAATTTCCCTATGATACGCGCAGCTTCTTTTTCCAAGTTTTTGTCTGGCCCACGCATTCTTACGTTACCAATACTACCGTCTTTCTGAATTACAAAAATTACATTTACTCTTCCTTGCACTCCCATATCTTGGGCGATCTCTGGGTAACGGAAATTTTTTCTAATGTGCTTCTGCATCATATCCTGAAAGCACTTTCTTTTATCCCCTGCTCCTTCACATCCTGGAAAAACAGGAACGTTTTCAATAACCGCAAAAGGAACGTCTACATCTTCAACTACATCATCAACAACAATATCATCAACCTCAGCTACTTCTTCCTCCTCATTACTTTCTGTGTCGATAATTTCAGTTTCGATAATTTCTTTCTCATCTTCCACAATCTCAATAATTTCCGGAGCCGCAGGTGGCGGTGGCGGTGGAGGTGTTTTAATTTGCTCTGTCATTGGAACTTCTTCATCCAAATCATCATCAATATTCTGAGAAGTATCATATTCACTTAGCTCATCATAGGTTTTGTGTTCTAACGCCATCCAGGTTAAAAACATTACCGCAGCGAGGCCTACAACAAAATAAAGCCCACTGTTTCTGGTTAAGTCTGCTTTTGGATTTTTTTTCGGTTCCATAAGTTTACATTTTAGTATGTGCTAATTTATATTATTTATTCGATCGATGCAAAATTTTTAACGTGCATCATTATACAATACCAGTCCTTATACTTATAACTGGTATTTTAATCGGCTTCCCAACGCAATGAAGGTATATTCTTAAGTCCGTAATACAGTACTATAGCACCTATAACAGCACCTAGACTATTGGCCATCACGTCATATACATTTCCATCTCGGAAAGTCGTGTATTTCTCCTGTAATACCTCAATAATTATACCATACACCATAGCAAAACCTAAATTATACCCTATGGCTTTCCTTAATTGTAGCTTTTTAGTAACCATTTCTCTAAGTGCTAGGCACCCTAAAATGACCGCACCAAAGTAAAATACAAAGTGTGCTATTTTATCTAAAAAGGGAATATTTAATTGAGTGAATGAATCCTCGGAAAATGAAAATAAGCTGAGTAGTGTTACCAACACCATCCAGCTTATAAATGCAATTGTGCTTAGTGGTTTTCTAGGCACCAATTAACTCCTTATACCCAGTATCTGATAATAAACCTTCTATTTCTGAAGGATCACTTATCTTAATCTTTATCATCCAGCCTTCTCCATAAGGGTCCGTATTCACCTTTTCTGGTTCATCTTCTAAGCTTTCATTAAAAGTCGTTATTTCTCCTGATAACGGCAAAAACAAATCGGAAACTGTTTTCACAGCTTCTACGGTACCAAAAACTTCATCTTTATCCATGGTTTCATCTAAGGTATCTACCTCTACATATACAATATCTCCCAATTCTCCTTGGGCAAAATCTGTAATTCCTACGGTAGCAACATCACCATCAATACGAATCCATTCGTGATCTTTGGTATATTTTAATTCGGAAGGTATATTCATCTATATGTGTTTCTATTTGTTCGCAAACAAATGTAACAGATTCTGTGATGGTATTCAAAAAAACTAAAAAGGAAAATTGGTCTTAGTTTCCAAAATTATACCGCAGGGTAAAGCCGGTATTAATTGTAGTCTGAGGAAAAGCTGTAGACACGGCAAATTGTGAAAAAGAATGATCGTAAAAGAACAAGGCGTTTAAATTTTGACTTAAGGCATAATCCATTCCAAACTTAATGGATAATAAATTTTGCCCAGAAGTAATTTGGTTATTGTCAATATCTAAATTTCTAATTAAGGTAATATTATCGCGTAAGGTAACATCTGCTTTTAGATTTAAATCCCCTTTAAAACGTGTTTTATTCCCTCCAATATTGGTTACAAACTTAACGTCTTTAAAACGATACCCTAAACCTACGGTATACTCTTTACCATTTATTTCTGTAAGTAGATTATTATCAAAACTTAAAGACAAGGTTCTATCTGTTCGTACTTCTGCTAGGACACTTAAAGAATTTTTCATTTCAAAATCTACCCGAACCAAAGGGTTAAAGGCATCATTTAAAACCACATTATTAAGAATAGTAGTAGGAAGAAAATCCTGAGTTTCTGTATTAATAGGCAATAAATTTTCATTTTCTAACTGGGTACGTTCCAAATTAGTTTGAAAAGAATTAATGCTATACGCAGACCGATATCCGTGGCTTAAGGAGAATCTTTTAAACTTCTTTTTAAACCACTTAAGGCGCATTAAACCGGTGTATTTTATATTCCAGTTTGGAATCGGAATCTCTCTAAACGCATCTAAATTTACCCTATCGGCATCTTGCCCCGTATAGGCAGCAAAGAATGCGGGCAGCAACACATCCTGACTTGTTTTACTATACCGCTGTGGAAATCCATCTTCATCTAGAGGGCCTGCAGCTTGCTGACGATCCGATATAATTCTATTCGCAATAATAATTCTGTTGTTTTTAAACTCTTCAAAAGTAGCAGAATCAAACTCGTCACTTTTTCTAAAGGCGGTTCCAATCATTAAGGTTGAAATACTGAAATTCCCCAACTGGTTGACTAAGCCTCTTTGATCAACACGCCATAATTCTGGACTGTAATTCTCTTGCAAATTGCTAGAAAACTGCCTATCTGCTATCAGATCTATAGTAAGATCTGGAATAGGCTGGGCTGTAGCTGTGATGTTTAATTGTTTGGAAGTGTTCTCCAAGTACTGTTGATTAAAACCACTAAAATTGGTAAGCCATCCTCTTCTTGCTGCTTCAAAACGTACATCGGCCTGACTTCCAAATACAAAGCCTAAAGAAGGTCTTGTAGTACCAATAAATCCTATTGATTGGGTATATCCTGGCAATACCTTACCGTTACTTTCATTATAGTTTATATTAACACGCTTTACCATGGTAAGCACATCTACTGCAGTATTAAAGAGTTTACTTGTTTTTCCTTTTACCTTCTCTCCATCTTTAGCGTTACCCGCTTTATCTCTTCTTGTCGCCGCCTGTACCGCTTTACCATCCCGTTTCCTTAACCCTATCATATCATAGAATTTTTGCATGGTTAGGTTTCCTGTAAGTTGATAGCTATTGGCATTCTGAACCGTATTAATAGACAAATTATCATTTCCGGTTTCTATTCTTGCCACTTCATTTAAGGCATCGCCTCCACGCTGCCAATCAAAATTACTGGTATAGGTAAACTGTGCATTAATAAAATCTAAGGCTGGAATCTTAGCAAAGGGAATCTCATAATTCAGCTGCATTTGCTGGGCATGTCTATTGGGTTCTCCCGTATTAAAGAAACCATTCCAAATATTTAAATCTTGATCTATTCCTGTTTGGCTAGCGGGGTCATCTGTAAGAAAGTTTCTTACAATATTATTATTAGAAGCCGTTAGGTTAACTCGCAACGATTTTGTTAGGCTGTAATTTAAAGTATACTGCCAATTAAACTGATAGTTACGCTGCTGCAATAAGGGCAAATCTAAGGCCTCTATACCAGGTTCTAGCACATCTCTAAAACGTTGCTCATTAAATTGTCTGTTAATGTTAGAATTAACGGAGAGGCTAGTAGGTAATAAATTAAGATTGAGGTCTTTTAGCCATTGCCAGTATTTTCCTCTAAACAAAGAATCTTTTTTGGCAAAAGGTGCTACTGTAACAGGCTTAAAAGTATGATTGTACACAAAACCTGCTACAATACTTTGATCTCTTAACTGCTGCACTTCAAAATCGCGATGATCCGTTTCATTATAGGAATAGTTAAAGGTAAAGTTTTCAATATCATAAAAATTAGCGTCGGCATCTTCGCCTCTGTCTTTACGCACCCCAATAAGGTTAATACTGGTACGCTTGGTATAGTCTTCAGCTTGTTCTCTTATGGTTTCAGCTTCTTCTGCAGTTGTTGCAGCTGCAATACGGTCGTCTAGTTTTAAATCATCGTATACAGGGTCAAATTCTGGCGTAATTAATTGTTCCGAAATACCAAAGTTAAATGGCACTTGTAGCCCCCATTTTTTAGGAAACAATTGCCCTACATTTACATTGGTTACCAGATCATAAGAAATGGCATCTTCTCTTGCTCTTTCATTTGGAATTTGATCTATTGCTCCAAAACCAGAAGTACTTCTAGATCCTGTTGCCGTAACATTGGCAAAATCGGCCATATTAGCATCAATTGCTGCAACAGCAGCCCAACCTCCATTATTGTCTAAACCAGCTAAACGCAATTCATTAAACCACACCTCTCCACGTACGGGAAGATTAGTCTGGTTTTTAATTCCGACCATCATACCTCGTATACTTCCTAAGGAAGGATTACCGCGGATTCCTACTCTAATCTGACCAGGTGTTCTAGGCGCAAATTCTGGCACCTCCATAACTTCACCATTGACCACTTCATAGAATACAATTTGATCTAAGGTCTGGTTTGCAATTCCTTCAGATTTTATCTTATTCAAATCTGCTATAGCAATGTCTAACTCATTTTCTTCGGGCCATATTTCATCTTCTGTAGTTGAAGAGAAGGCCGAAAACTGTAATGGAACTTCAATTTGATAAAAGTTTTGCGAAAAATCGGTACCAATACGTAAAAATCCAACAAGTGGGGTTTCTCCTTGCGGAAAATCGTTTTCATTAATTTCTTCGGCATGCATAAACATCTGAATACGCTCGTATTGCCGAATATCAATATTTACATTTTTAAACACCCCTCTAGCATCTTGCGACTGTAAATTATCTACCTGAAAAGATAAGGATTGCTCGTTTTGCCTAATAATCGTATTGTTATTATTCAGTTGTTCTCTTACTACCCCCGGAGGTAAAACGTAAGGAATAGGAATACGTGTATTATTCTCTTCTATATTTACCGTATTAACATCGGTAAGTGTACCATCATCTGAAGGGTCATCATCTACACCCGGAGCTTCTAGGGTATTGGTGAATGAACGCCAATCTCCACGAACTAAATCTAAGGTAGCGAAACGCAGTACTACGTCATTGGTAAACCCAGTGAGGTACATGCGCATAAAACTAATAGATCTAAAATCTGTAATACCTCCTATAGCGTCATTAAACTCGCTTAATGGAATCTTATACTGAATCCAGCGCCGATTTAGCTGGGTTCCATTTGGAAGTTCTGGTGTTGTTCCCTCACTAATATCTGATACAAATGGATCATTTATAGTTGTATTTGGTGCAATTGGAATACGGTATTCAAAATAACTATTTACCGTATTCATAGTTAAATCTCTATCAATATCCTCTACATCTGGCAGGGTTGTAGATCCTCTATCTGTATTGGTTACCGTTACGGGCGAGTTTCCATCGGGGTTATTAAAATCAAAATACCGTTCTAAAATGGTACCTTCTCTATTGAGGTAGTATTGATAGTTATCCAAAGCAGGATCTGCTCCCGTATTATTTGTAAAGATGGACGCTTCTCCCGCATCGTCTAAACCATCAAAACCAATATCTTGAAGGGCTCGGCTGGTTTCATCTACGTCAAAGGCATATACCAAAGATTGCGTAGCAGGTACTTCTCCCCAAGAGGTATCCGAAGTAAGGTCGTTACTATCTACACCTGGAAGTCCGTTTTCGTATTGTTTCTTTCCATCTTTTAAAATATCTTCAGAAATGTTTCCAAGGTTAATTACCAATTCTCCTGGCCCTGTAGCATCTCCATCTACATAGGGGTCTAA
>CAZWVO010000027.1:0-10864 GCA_964637535.1 uncultured Flavobacteriaceae bacterium | reverse complement strand
GATAAGTTAAGTCTTATGTTAGCCAGAGTAAGCAATGGTTACCAAGCTCAAGATTCTGAATATGTGGTTTTAATTGTAGGGTTAAAGTTAGCTTCCCTTATTATTTACGGGTATTTTGTAGGTAAAATGTATTTGGCAGATAAGCACCATAAGCAGCTGCCGAAAGCCAACCTTTTTTGGCGTAAAAACGTCTATGGCATACATCTATTATACATTATATCTTACGCTATTTACGGCATTGTAATTAGCAACCATATGAAATCTGGATTTTTCTACCACTCTCAACTGGTAGTGATGTCGCTAATGGTACTTTATGTAGGGTATACCGCCAATGTTCAGCCTAAAGTATTTGGCGGCTTATTTTCGTTACCCAATCAATTCCTGCTGAAATACAAAAAATCTGGACTTACGCAAAGTTTATCACGGGAACTTAAAGAGAAACTGATACATCTTTTTGATGAAGCTAAAATTTACAAAGAGAATACCATTAACCTAGAATTACTTGCGGCACAATTAGATACTACCAGACATAATGCTTCACAGGTCATAAACGAACATTTTAACATGGGTTTTCATGAACTCGTTAATAAGTATCGTATCGAAGAAGCTAAAAAAATACTTCACAATGATGAACAGAAAAATCTGAACATCATTGATATTGCTTATGAGGTTGGATATAACAACAAGGTCACTTTTAACAAGGCCTTTAAAAAAGACACCCAACTTACTCCAAGCCAATATCAGCGCATTTCGCTCCGCGCATAACGTAAATTACACGTAAACTTTCATCGGATAAGTAAACGTTTATAAGGCATTCCCATAATTACAGGGCTAGCCATTTATTTTGAGCTTAGATAACTAAACTTAATGTAAAGCAGCTCTGTACGCGTATTTCTAAAGAACAATATTAGTTCTCATTTCCTTAGCGTATTTTTTGAATTAGTCATCAAAAATCTCAGAGCTGCCCCATTACATTTTAATTTAAAATGAATTAAATATGAAACAACTAAAATGGTTATGTATGCTCTTCTTGTTTGGAACACTAACAGCATATTCACAGGAAAAAACAGTTTCTGGTACCGTAACGGACCAAGGCGGAATTCCATTACCCGGAGTAAACATTGTTGTGAAAGGAACTTCCGTGGGAACACAGTCCGATTTTGATGGCAACTACTCCATTCAAGTAAGTGAAGGAGAAACCCTGATTTTCTCCTATGTAGGACAACTAACCGTAGAACGTGCGGTTGGCAGTTCAAATACGCTTAACATTCAAATGCAAGATGATGCTGAAGCACTAGAGGAAGTAGTGGTAATTGGATATGGAAATCAAGAAGAACGAAAAATTATTCAAAACGTAGGAATCGTAAAAGAAGAAGCTATTGAGAACCTACAGGTAGTATCTGCAGACCAATTATTACAGGGCCAAAGTGCAGGTACACAAATTGTAAATGCGTCTGGAGTACTAGGATCTGCAGCAGTAATACGTGTACGTGGGGTAAGCTCCATAAACTCGGGAAGCCAACCGCTAATTGTTATTGATGGTGTACCTATTACAGATACCGACAATACCTTAGCCCGAGGTGGAAACACCGGAATTAACCCACTATCTTATGTTAACCCAAATGACATTGAATCTTTAACGGTGTTAAAGGATGCTGGTGCTACCTCCATTTACGGATCTAGAGGGGCTAACGGTGTAATTTTAATTACCACAAAAAAAGGAAGAAGAAATTCAAAAACAACATTTTCTTTAGATGTAAATACGCAGTTCTCTCAATCCACAGATGTACCAGACATATTAACGGCCGATGAATTTCGGAGCTTTAAAGCTGAAGTAGCTACTATACAAAATGGCACTCCAACATCTCCAGAAGATCTGGGCTTAGGAGCACTAGGTTCTGGAGGAACAGATTGGTTAGGTGGTGTACAGCGTACTGGAATTTCTCAGAACTACAATCTTGGTATCCGTGGAGGCACCGAAAAAACGTCTTTCTTCTTTGGTTTAGATCACCAAGATACGCAAGGCTTTATCATAGGCAACGATTTACAAAGACAAGGAGCAAGGGTCAATGTTGCTACAGATATTACTGACTGGTTAAAAGCAGGAATGAATCTGGGCATCACCAATCAACGTTTAAATCGTGTTGGTGTAGAAAACAACATTAATGCGCCCTTTACTACGGCATTTCTTCAAAGCCCGGTAATCCGTGCCTTTGACGATGATGGAAACTTTGTGCAGTCCGGGTCTTTTATACCTAACATCTTTGCAAGGGTTGCCCTAAATACAGATGAGCTTAAAACCTTTAGAGTTATTGGAAATGCCTATACAGAGGTAAGTCCAGTAGAAGGACTCACCTGGCGTTCAGAATTTGGGGTAGATAAATTAACTATTGAGGAGACCCTCCGTACCGCAGAATTTAATGCGCCAGGTGGATCAGCGCAATTAATATATGTTGCTGAAGACCGTTGGCTAACAAACCAGACCTTGTCTTATAATACGCTTTTTGGAGCAGACCATAATTTTACACTCTTAGCAGGGCTTAATTTTGAAGAAACCTTAAGAACACGTTTAAACGTGTCTTCTACTGGTTTCTTAACAGATGGCCTTCGGAATCTTGGTTCTGGTTCAACACCAACAGTATTAAATGGAGATCGAAACCCTTCTCGCCTATTTGGATTGTTTTCTAGAGTATCCTATGATTATAAGGGAAAGTACCTAGTAGAAGGATCTATACGACGAGATGGGTCTTCCCGTTTTGGCGTCAACAATCGTTTTGGTACATTTTGGTCTGCCGCGGGGGGATGGATTATTTCTAGCGAATCTTTTATGGAGGATGTAGACTTTATTGATTATCTATCATTAAGAGCCAGTATTGGAACAGTAGGTAACGATAGATTAGGAACTTTCCCTTCTCTAGGGCTATTTAACGCGGGAGCTGTTGCAGATTATAACGGAGAGTCTGGTGTAATCCCAAATCAGCCCGAAAACCCAGACCTAAAATGGGAAGAAAGTGAAACTTTAGATATTGGATTAAAATCTACCTTATTTAACGGTAGGCTCAATTTTAACGTAGCCTATTTTAAAAAGACCACTAGTGATTTGTTACTAAATCAGGTATTGCCTCCACAAACTGGTTTTACTACTATAAGTAGAAACATTGGAAAAATGGAAAATACGGGATGGGAATTCGATATTAGTTCCATAAATGTCTTAACCAATAATTTTGAATGGCGTACTAGCTTTAATATTACCACGATAGATAATACCGTGTTGGAATTAAATGCCGATGCAGCTACGGACAATCAAGGAAGGCGTATTATAGATGGTGCCGTACAACGTGCAATAGAAGGAGAATCATTAAATAACTTCTTTCTAATTCGTTATGTAGGGATTAATTCGCAAACAGGAGATGCAGAATGGTTAGATGTAGATGGTAATATTACTAACAATCCTAGTAGTGCAGACCGTGTAGTAACAGGGAGTCCGTTACCCGATTTTTCTGGAGGTATTACCAATACTTTTAAGTACAAAGACTTTGATCTTTCTGTACTCATGAACTATTCTTACGGTAATGATATTTTTATTGACGGTTTGCGTTTTGCAGACGGTAATGATGCCATTGGGGGTATTGTAAACATAAGAACACAAAACCTCAACATCTGGAGACAGCCAGGAGACAATGCTTTTTTACCTAGCCCTAGCAGCAGTACTTTCGATGATTTCAACCAACGTTCATCGCAACAGCAATTAGATGGGTCTTACCTCAGGCTAAAAAATATAACCTTAGGGTATAATTTGCCTCAGAAAACATTAGAACGCTTAGGAGGCATTATTAGCGGGCTACGGCTTTACGCCACGGCAACCAATTTAGTAACGATAAAAGGAAGTGAATTGGATGGTATAGATCCAGAGGTAACAGATGACATTGACCCTAGGTTCCAAGGAGAATCTTTCTTTACCGCACCACAAGCAAAATCTTATTTATTTGGAGCTCGATTAACATTTTAAAAAAGAAAAACGATGAAAAAAATAAAGACAATAGCAATACTTTTTGGATTTCTTAGCATCCTTTCTTGTGAAGATCGATTAGATGTTATTCCAGAAGACAATGTAGCCACAAATACCGTTTTTGGTAGTAGAGTTACCATTAATGGCGCGGTTATAGGAGTGTACAGTAAAAATCAGAGTGGAGACCTTAACGGTAGCGCACAATTAATGTCCGACTTTATGTCTGACAACGTAGACTTTGTTGGAAGTTTTCCTTCACTACAAGAAATTGATCAGTTTGAAACCTTGGCTACAAATACATCAATTGATAATATCTGGTTGGATGGATACGAACTTATTGGAGCAGCCAATAACATCATTGTAAACTTACCAGAAATTACGGATGTCTCAGATCTTACTGAGGCAGATAAAGCACAATTCATTGCAGAAGCAAAATTCTTGCGTGCAGTGACCTATTTTCAATTGGTAAATCTTTTTGCACAACCCTTTCAGGTAGCGGGAGGAACCAATTTAGGAGTTCCTATTGTGGATCAACCATTTGAAGGAGGAGAGATCTCCGAGTTTCAGCAAGAAAGAGCAACTGTGAACGAGGTACATGCATTTATAGAACAAGATCTTCTGGATGCCCTTGCTACACTTCCCGAAGACAATGATGTACGAGCAGAGGCAGGTGCAGCTAGAGCACTACTTGCAAGATTGTATCTCTATAGAGAACAATGGGAAAGTGCTGCCAATTTTGCTAACGAAGTAATTGGGTCTGGTGCATATAGCTTGGCTACGGATTATGACTTTTATGATGACAATCCAGGATCTCCGGAAAATATCTTTTCAGTAATAAACACCCCTACAGACGGACCGCAAGAAAATGGTGGTTCGGACGAAGTCTATGTAAACTTTTACAACCCTGCACCAGGAGGAAGAGGCGATGCTCCGTTTAGTCAGGATTTAATAGATGCATTTGCAGCAGAACCAGGGGATCGTAGATTTGATGAATTATCAGCTGCCGCATCCGATGCGCAAGGCAATGATACCTTCTTTACTATAAAATACCCAGATATTGTAAATAATGCTTCGGACGGAATGGTACTGCGCATTACCGAAATGTATCTCATTAGAGCTGAGGCCAATTTAAGAGGTGGACTCTCGGTAGGTGACACCCCACTAAACGATATTAACTTGTTACGCAATAGAGCATCTTTAGCAAACTTAGCTAGTGTAGATTTAGATGCTATTCTTTTGGAACGTAGAAAAGAATTATGCTTTGAAGGACATAGAAGAATGGATTTGTTACGTAACGATCTGAATTTACGACCAGATGGTGCTGCAGCATCTGCTCCAGGAGCAGACAAAGTCATTTTTCCAATCGTGGATGACGAAACTACCAACAATCCCAACATTACCCAAAACCCTGGTAATTTTTAATCTTGACTAAGTAGTGTTAGTTATATTTATTGGTTGAAAACCGCCAGTGACATCATGCTCTTGGCGGTTTTTTTAACATCGCAATCAAACCTAAAATCATGAAAAAAAATTATATTCTTTTGACCATACTGTGTAGCTCAGTACTAGTTAGTGCTCAAATTTCCCAACCGCGTAATGAGTCACTAAACGAGCTGGTCTATTATGTAGGTACTAATACCGATAAGTACAACAATACAACAGGGTCTCCATATATTAAAGAAGCCTTTAGTCCGGCAAAAATTAATCAACTTCCTCAAATTCACTTAGTGCGTTTTAATATTGCCGAAAACACCATAGAGGTAAAAAAAGCAGATGGAACTGTGATGTCTTTAGATAAAACCTACCAATACCGTATTGTTTTACAAGATAGCACCCAGAAAATTTATGAAACTCGTACCTATTTGGATGAAAAGGAAAAAGAAAAAACCACCTTCTTCGAAAAATTACACCAAGAAACAACCTACTCCTTATATGCTAGAGCACGTATAAAATATATTCCTGGGAGGCCAGAAAAAAGTAGTTACGAGCCTAGTGTCCCAGCAAAATTCATCGCTTTAGAACCTATATATTACATAACTAAACCAGGCAATGGAAAGGTAGCATTGCAAATGTTGCCTAAAAAGAAGAAAACCTTTTTAGCACGCTTTAAAAGCAGGGCTAAAGAAGTGGATAAGTACATTAAAAAGCAAAGGTTAAGACTTGATAAGAAAGTAGATATTATTCGTATTCTCAACTTTCTTTACCCGCCTTAATAATTGTTTTTGATGGTTTAAAAGTTGCTAAATGTAAATCGTGCGTAAGCATTCGTCGGAATAGTAAACGTTGATAAGCATTACCAACAATCTCTGTAAGAGGTTTTTAATTTGAAGTAGTAAACTAAGTGTAAAAGCAGCTCTGAAAACTTACCTAAAAAAACGAAAACAACAGTCTCATTTTGAGGGTAATTATTTGAATTAGCTATCAAAATTGTTCGGAGCTGCCCTTTACATAAATTGCACATACTAAGATAAATAACGAACTTAAAACAATACTACCAATACCATATCTTATTGCTATATAGATCCGAGAAAGTGTGGCTACGATGCACAGCGTTAAAAACGCAATTTTGAAGAAAAGATAACATTAAGGTATACAAAGAAAGTCGGCTTCCTTGAGGGAGGAGTCGGCTTTCGTTATTCACGAAAGCTACTTAACTCCTATAGTTACTTAAAAAACGTCTAATGAATATTTTTTAAATACTTAATAACCTCTGTATTAAATACTTTAGGTTTTTCCACATTAACAACATGTCCGCAATTTTCAATAACAAATAGCTCCGAAAATACATGTTTATCTACCACCTTACGTATGGTAGGAAGAAAAAGATAGTCTTCACCGCCCATGATATATAGTGTAGGAATCTTAATATCTGCGGTTCTAAAAAAGCGTAACAAAGGATTAATTTCTGAAGTAAGTTTAAACCATCTCACAAATTCTTTTTGATACAATTTCTTGGCCTCTCTAACAAAAAGTGATCTTGACTCTTTATGGTTTTTATTAGGCATAATAACAAAGGCAAAAAACTTATACAACCAAAGATAGGGTACAATAGATTTAAATATAATACCAAGTCGCATAAGGACTTGAGACCTAAAATTCAATTTCATAATAGCACCCCCCATAACCATGCGCTCTACCCTACTTGGGTATTTTTCCGCAAGATTCCGAATAAGAATGGTGCCTAAAGAAATGCCTATAAAATGTGATTTTTCAATTTTTTCATGATCTATTACCTCAACAATATCATGGGTAATGGAATCAAAAGTGTATTTATCATTAAAGGCATCTTTAAGGTTGGGTTTAGAATTACCGTGCCCTCTTAAGTCTAATAAAAGTACATTAAACTCACTTTTAAACTCTCTAACTTGTTTAAACCAAATGGACGAGCTTCCTCCTGCTCCATGAACAAAAGTAACCCATGCTTTGGACGTTGGATGGCGATACGTAGTATAATTAAGCAATCAGCTTCATTTTCTGTAAATGTAATTGAATTCTTTGAAAGTTGTACATGTAATTCCCTTTTTAACCTGCTACAGTGCCTATCCCTTGCCACCTTAAGATGACGTTTGTTTATAAAGTGTACTACGGCTTTTACCATATTTTAGACGAAACACCTGATTTATAGACGAATACACCTTTTACTGACATCCAAAAAGGGGTTTTAGATCGTATATTTGTAAAGTACCCTAGATTAAGATGATGGAAAAGCAATATTGTAAAGTAGGCACAGTAACTCCGATTACTAGCGGAAGGCAAACCCTTGCCATGATAGAATACCAATATCAGACCTTTTTAGAAAAAGCGAAATTAGAGTATACCGATGCCAAATTGGTCGAATTTTTTGAGCTAAAAGCGCAAAAGCTAAAAAAGGTATTAGAAAGTTTATAGTAGTTAAAACTAGAACCGCTCTAGTTCTTTTTTCATTTGTTGTTGTAGTTCTGCTGCTTTATGTGCCGCCTTATGGGCAAAGTCTTTGGCATCAGAAGCGTATATAATTCCACGTGAAGAATTGACAAGCAACCCTACATTAGCATTCATTCCATTACGGCAAACATCTTCTAAATTTCCTCCTTGTGCTCCTACCCCTGGCACCAGTAAAAAATGTTCTGGCACAAGGGTTCTAATCTCCTTAAGATAACTTGCCTTTGTAGCCCCTACAACATACATCAGATTTGCTGAACCCGTATAGGTTAACGAAGTTGCTAATACATGTTTATACAATTCTGTGCCTTCTATTTTCTTGGTTTGATAATCGTAAGCACCTTCATTAGAAGTTAGTGCCAAAAGAATGGTGTGTTTATTTTCAAAGGCTAGAAAGGGCTCAACAGCGTCTTTTCCCATATAAGGTGCTATGGTTACCGCATCGCACTGCATATCCTCAAAAAAAGCTTTGGCATAACGGGCAGCGGTATTTCCAATATCTCCACGTTTAGCATCTGCAATAGTGAAAATTTCAGGGTAATTCGTATTGAGATAGGCAATTGTCTTTGCTAAGGCTTGCCATCCCTTAATACCATATGCCTCATAAAATGCGGTATTGGGCTTATAGGCTACGCATAAATGATGTGTGGCATCTATAATCGCTTTATTAAAAGCAAAAATAGGATCTTCTTCTTCTAAAAGATGTGCAGGTATCTTATCTAAATCAGTATCTAATCCAATACATAGAAAGGATTGCTTAAGCCGTATTTGTTCAATCAGTTTTTGGGTAGTCATGCTTCTTAAATAATCTCCCCTGCTTCTTTTAACTTCTCCGTATTTTCTACTAGCATTAGCTCATCAATGATTTTTTGAACATCACCATTAATAATATTTTGCAGGTCGTATAGTGTTAGGCCAATACGGTGATCGGTTACTCTTCCTTGTGGATAGTTATACGTTCTAATCTTTGCCGATCTATCTCCGCTGCTCACCTGTGAACTGCGCTTAGCAGCATCTTCTTCTTGCTTTTTAGCCAATTCCAGATCGTAAAGCCTAGAGCGAAGTACTTTAAATGCCTTTTCCTTATTCTTATGTTGCGATTTCTGATCTTGGCACTGCGCTACTAAACCTGTTGGCACATGCGTAAGACGCACGGCCGAGTAGGTGGTATTTACAGATTGCCCTCCAGGTCCGGACGAACAGAAAAAATCTATTCGCACATCTTTGGGATCTATTTGCACATCAAATTCTTCAGCTTCCGGCAATACCATTACTGTAGCAGCACTAGTATGCACTCTTCCTTGCGTCTCGGTTTGTGGTACGCGTTGCACCCTATGAACACCCGCTTCAAACTTTAAGGTACCGTATACATCTTCTCCGGTAACTTCAAACTGCACTTCTTTAAACCCTCCACTGGTACCTTCACTGTAATCTACAGTACTGGTTTTCCAACCTTTAGATTCACAATACTTTGTATACATTCTAAAAAGGTCCCCAGCAAAAATACTAGCTTCATCGCCTCCTGTTCCAGCACGTATTTCTACTACAACATTTTTGGCATCTTCCGGATCTTTAGGAATAAGCATGTACTTTATTTCTTCTTCTAACGCAGGTAGCGCTTGTTTAGCCTCATCTAGCTGCATTTTTGCCATCTCTACCATTTCGGGGTCGCTTCCATCACCAATAATTTCTTCGGCTTCCTCAATATTATCGGTGAGTTCTATATATCGTTTACGTTTATCTACTAGGTTTTTAAGATCCTTGTATTCCTTATTCAACTGCACGTATCGTTTCTGATCCGTAATAATATCAGGTTGAATAATAAGGTCCGAAACCTCATCAAAACGCTGTTTAACAATATTTAACTTATCAATCATAATCTAACTTCGCTTGGTGTGCGAATTTACAATAAATTTGTTCATCTTAACAGCTGTGTTATTATGGAGTGGAAATCCATGCTTTATTGGAAAACGTATTACCTAGGGCTTCACTTTTACACACGTTTTATTATGCTATCTACACTTTTTAATATCCTACTACTGCTGGGTAAAATTCCATTACTTCTAATTTTTATATTCAAATTGACCTTCTTTGCGATCCTCTTCCTATGGTATATGCTAGCAGGAAATCATGAGAAGTTGATCTTTTACAAAAACTTGGGATGCTCTAGTATACGCTTATTTAGCCTTTGCCTCTTTTATGACCTGCTATACACCACAATACTCTTTACCATCGTTTCGCTATTTTGATTCTAGAAGCAGATAACATATCACTAAGTTTTGGGCAAAAGCGTATTTTGAGCGGCATTTATTTGAAAGCCGAAACGAATAAGGTTACTGGAATTTTAGGTAGAAATGGGTCCGGAAAAACATCACTAATGCGTATTATTTTTGGAGACCTTAATCCAAAATATAAAAACGTGCGCATCAATGGCAAGTATCAAAAAAAAGCTTTATTTAAGACCAATACGGTTGGGTATCTACCACAGCATCAGATGCTTCCGAATAGTATTACAATTTTCTATGCCTTCACTTTGTTTCAGGTTTCATGGAATGCGTTTGTTGCTATTTTCCCCAGTTTTGAGACCTATAAAAAAACACGGTTTCAACACCTATCATCTGGAGAACAGCGTATTATTGAAACTTATTTAATAGTAGCCTCAGATAAAAAAATTATTATGCTAGATGAGCCTTTTTCCTTTATCGCTCCACTTTACGTTCATAAAATTAAAACCATAATACAGGAGCAGAAGAAAGATAAGGTTATTCTTATTACCGATCATTATTATCAGGACATTCTAGATATAAGTGAAGTAGTATATCTGCTTAAAGAGGGATATAGTAAACGTATTAGAACGAAGTCTGAATTGGAATACGAAGGATATCTCTCCTATTCGTAATAAAGTGAAGTTTCTTATTTCGAACTGTACAAGAC
>CAZWVO010000026.1:0-10920 GCA_964637535.1 uncultured Flavobacteriaceae bacterium | reverse complement strand
CATTAAATCCACTTTCAAATTTTGTCAAAATATCTATTTTGAATTCTTCTGTTTTTCCATTCACCAAAGTGACAATTTCTTCTGATTTTAAATCCAATTTATCTATAATCTCTTTTCTAGTTTCCGTATCCACGGATGATATATGATCGATTATTCTATCTGTATTTTCCAAAGTACTTTTGCCAGAACCATAATGAACCATAATAGTACCACCTAAAACTACAATCGCCCCTATAATTATAATTGTTAATCCACTCATTTGCTTTATTCTTTCTTTCATTATGTTTTTTCTTTTGAGTAACGCCTAAGTTTCCCATCAAGACCACGACATCTCAAATACTTATAGTAGGTTCCTCTGGAAACATCAACTCGATCACATATTTCATTTATCGTAAGATTTACCGGCTTAAAATATTCAGCACAAAGTACATTTTTTTGCCGTTTTTTCTTACTATTATTTTTTGAAATACCAAAAACTTTGCTCTTGCAGATTCAATTTCCTCCTTAGACTTCGTTTTTATCACAAAACAACATGAGCGACATTGATAAAATGGAAATATTCCATAAATTTGGAATAAATCCAATATATTGAAATCAAAACACCCTACTAAAGGCCGTGGAGCTCAAAAAAATTCACCCAATAGGTTCTTAGCGCATATCCATGAAACAAGAGACGATTTCCTTGAGTTTTGCAGCCTAGAAGGGGAAGAAGCCACTAGTAACCGTACCCAGTACCTGCCTATTTTCCCGAAGACTATTGTAAATAAGGTTACTAGTCCAGATGTGGGCATGCTGTATTCTATGAATCCGTATCAAGGCTGTGAGCACGGCTGTATCTACTGTTATGCACGCAATACGCATGAATTTTGGGGCTATAGTGCCGGATTGGATTTTGAACGCCGTATTCTAGTGAAAAAAGACGCGCCTAAATTGCTTGAAAAAAAACTGCAAAGTAAAAGGTGGAAAGCCGCAGTTATTGCCTTATCCGGAAATACAGATTGTTACCAACCTGCAGAAAAAAAGTTTGGGCTTACCAGAGCCTGTTTGGAAGTGTTTTTAAAATACCGGCATCCAGTGGGTATTATTACTAAAAATGCCCTAATACTGCGCGATTTAGATCTTTTAAAAGCCCTGGCAGAAGAGGATTTGCTACGGGTAAACATTTCGGTTACCACCTTATCCGAAAGCACACGTCGTATATTGGAACCCCGAACAGCAAGCATCCAGAAGAGATTGGAAACCATTAGAACACTCACTGCGCATAACATTCCGGTAAATGCCATGTTGGCCCCAATAATTCCAGGGATTAACAGTCATGAGTTACTTCCCTTAGCCAAAGCAGTTTCGGATTGTGGGGCGCTTTCTTTTGTGTTTACCGTAGTTAGACTCAATGGCGCTATTGGAGAATTGTTTACCGACTGGATAAAGAAAACAATGCCTCATAAGGCAGACAAGGTGTTAAATCAAATAAAAGCCTGTCATGGCGGTTCCCTAAACGATAGCCGGTTTGGTATTAGAAACAGAGGCGAAGGACAAATAGCGGCACAAATACATGCCATGGCAAAGCTGGCAAAGCAAAAGTACTTTAAAGGAAAACGTTTCCCTGACCTCAATACCAGCCTCTATGAGCTGCATAGAGACCAACAGTTTAAGTTGTTTTAATGTGCCTATAGGGTTTAGCTCAACTCCCAACCTTTGCGGTAGGTGCCTTGTACCCATTCATTGGCTTTATCCCAATTGGTGACCTTCATATTGGCGCCATCCCATAAAATTTTACGTCGGCCAGGGTAGTTAAACGGATCCCCATCCCCTATTTTTTTGCCTTTCTTTAGTTCCTTATACTGGTAGGCTTTTAGGGCTAAATTTCCCATTAAAACGGTTTCTGTTAAAGGTCCAGAACGTGCAAAGTCAGAAGAGGTAGGCGTACCGTTCATACAACCTTCTACCCAATTCATTTGATGTCCGCCCATACCACCAGGTACCCGATCCAATTGTGGTGCTGGAGCGTTAAACATGGCATTTGTAGTAGCAGGTAACAAACGGGCGTTTTTAGAATAGGTATCACATACCAAAATGCCTTTTGTCCCGTAGAAAACGGATCCACCGCCCCAGTCGCCAATCAATTCGCCATCTTTTAGCTCATCCGGAAGATCGGGCATTAGTCCACCATCGTACCAGTTCACGGCAATATCGCCATGCGTATCTGTATTAAATTTTAAACGCACCACAGAAGAGGAAGGGCAAGAATCGCTATAATCTGCCTCCTTAAAGTCTCCAATCCAGTTGGTGGTACAACTTGCTTCGGCTTCTGTAGGGTAGCCCAAACCTAGGACGCTAAACGGCGTTTCCATAATATGGCAGCCCATATCGCCTAAGGCGCCGGTGCCAAAATCCCACCATCCACGCCATTTAAAGGGCAGATAGGCGGCGTTGTAATCGCGCATTGCAGCAGGGCCTAACCATAGGTCCCAATCCAATTCTTTGGGTATGGGGTCTTTTCCTAAGGGAAGCGGTACCCCTTGCGGCCATACGGGCCTGTTGGTCCAACAGTCTACCTTTTGTACTTTTCCAATTATACCAGAGTTTACCCACTCTTTAGCTTGTCTGCTCCCATCACTAGAAGCCCCTTGGTTTCCCATTTGGGTAACAATACCATTTTCTTTGGCCACCCTTGTCATTAGTCGGGCTTCGGCAATGTTATGGGTTAGGGGTTTTTCTACATAGGCATGTTTTTTAGCACGCATAAAGGGTAGGGCAATAGACGCATGCGTATGGTCTGGTGTGGCCACTGCTATGGCATCAATATCCTTTAAATGCGCATCATAGACCTTTCTAAAGTCCTTAAAACGTTTGGCCTTTGGGTGTAATTTATAGCTTTCGGCTACCATGCGTGCATCTACATCGCAAAGGGCTACAAATTTTACTTTTCCCGTATTGGTGAGGTCTCTAATAACCCCATTACCCCTACCGCCAATTCCAAAAGCAGCAACATATAGGGTGTCGCTTGGAGCGGTATGTGTTTTACCTAATACATAACTAGGAACTATAGAAAAAGCGGTTGTAGCAACCGCAGTATTTTTAAGGAAGGTTCTTCTTTTCATCTGGTCTGTTTAAAGGGTTACCGGGCTTAGCGTCTCTCAAGTGTGCCGTTTACGGTTTTGAAGATACAAAAAATACCAAAAGAAGAACAATGGTGTTGTAGGGCTAACGCTCCCCATTCCATTCCCCGTGGAACTGCGCTAGGTATTGAAGCATATACTGATGCCGTGATGCTGCAATTTTTTGCCCTGTTTTGGTGTTCATTTTATCCTTTAACAAGAGCAATTTTTCATAGAAATGATTAATGGTTGGGGCTTCTGATTTTTTGTATTCCGATTTGCTCATCGCTAGCTGCGGGGGAATATCGGGATGGTGTAAGGCCCTATTTTTAAATCCGCCATAATTGAAAGCGCGTGCAATACCTATAGCGCCAATAGCATCTAAACGGTCTGCATCTTGTACTACGGCTAGCTCCGTAGAATGAAAACGGTCTTTTTCCTTGTCTAAACTGTTTTTAAAAGAGATGTGTTTAATAATATTACACACATGGGTAACAACTTTTGGAGAAACCGCATGAGAAGTAAGAAAATCAGAAGCCAAACGGGGTCCAACAGTTTCATCGCCTCCATGAAACTTAGCATCGGCAATATCGTGCAATAAGGCACCTAAACTTGCAATAAAAAGATCGCATGCTTCTTCTTTAGCAATAAGCAGTGTATTCTTGTACACGCGCTCTATATGAAACCAATCGTGCCCACCTTCGGCATCTTTTAGGGTCTCTTTTACAAAGCCAATAGTTGCTGTTATAAGTGCTTCTTGTGTCATTTAAATGAGGTTATTCCTTTAACAACTTGCTCTTCTACCTGCGCAATAAGCCTATCTGGGTCCCCTTGGTTGGGGATGGGCGTATGCACCTCATAGCTTACATGTACGCCTAAACCGTAGGGGAATTTTCCATAGCGCAGAATTTTCCATGAGTTGTTAATGCTAACAGGCACGAGTAAGGCAGAAGGCGCTTTTTTCATCAATATTTTTAACCCTTTGGTCTGAAATTTTTTGGGGTGACCCGTCCTGCTTCGGGTTCCTTCTGGAAAAATGACTGCACTTCTGTTATGTGTTTCTATGTACGTGCCTAATTTGCTAATTTCTGTAATGGCCTGTCTGCTATCTTTTCTATCAATTAAGGCAGATCCGCCATGTCTTAGATTATAAGAAACACTAGGAATACCCTTTCCCAACTCTATTTTACTCACAAATTTGGGATGGTAAGCGCGCATAAACCATATGATAGGAGGAATATCGTACATGCTTTGATGGTTGCTCACTAGTATTAGAGGTTTATCCTTAGGGATATTACTTGGTTTTTTAAAGGTATACCGCGTACCTAACGCATGGGTAGTGCGTATTAAACACCAATTCAATAGGCTTACACTTTGCTTGTGCGCGTTGTACCCAAATAGGTTGTGACAAAGCCATTGAATGGGATGAAAAAGCAGTAGCGCTCCCCCAAAGAGGAGAAACTGAATAAGCGTTAAAGGATACGAAAGTAGCTTTTGCATAATGCAAAAATAAAAAACCGCCCCTTTAAAGGAGCGGTTAAATACATATTTTTAAACGGTAAGGTTTAGCGTACGGTTAAAGACAACGTACTAACAAAATTCGTTATACGCCTCGGTTAAATTTTCTGCAATCAGTTCTGCCGGTCTACCCTCTATATGATGACGTTCTATCATATGAACCAATTCCCCATCTTTAAAAAGAGCCATACTTGGCGAAGAAGGCGGAAAAGGAATCATTAAATTACGAGCGGCATCTACAGCCTCATAATCTACCCCTGCAAAAACGGTGACTAAATGATCTGGTTTTTTGTCATTTTGCAAACTCATTTTTGCTGCAGGCCTTGCATTTGCTGCAGCACAACCGCAAACAGAATTAACTACTACTAAGGTAGTACCTTCTTGTTTTATCGCTTTTTCTACGGTTTCTGCGGTATATAATTCTTCAAATCCGGCGGAAGCCAAATCTTCTTTCATTGGTTTTACTAATTCTGCTGGATACATTATCTGTGTATTTAAAAATTAAAATGATGTCAAAGGTACAAATTTTGTCGCATTAGTCCGCCCTTCCTTACCTTTTGATCAGTGCTAAAATGCTATATTTGAACTCTAAATTAATGACTACTTTACACAATGATGAAATGGGGTGCAGCCTTTCTGGGCTTTTTAATTTATAGATATCCGGGGGCCATTATTGGGTTTTTTGTTGGAAGCGTATTGGATAATGTAATGGGGAAGTCTGGAGGAAGCGCAAAAACGATTCTTAACGATTTTACAAGACAATCTGTTTCTCCTGCCGATTTTGAAATTAACCTACTCTCCCTGTGTTCTATTGTAATTAAGGCCGATGGGAGCGTAAGCAAAAGAGAGCTAGATTATGTGCGGCAATACTTTATAAGTACCTATGGCAAGGAGAAAGCTAACGCCATTTTCAAAACCTTTAATGAGGTCATTAAAAAAAGAGAAATTTCTGCCCAACGCATTTGTCTTTATCTTACCCAAAGAACCCGATACGAGGTACGACTGCAATTAATTCATTTTTTATTCGGGATTGCTCAGGCCGATGGGGCAGTGAGAGCTGCCGAAGTAGATAAGATTGGTGAAATAGCAGGCTACTTTAGAATAGGCAGACAAGATTTTGACAGTATTAAAGCCATGTTTGTAAAGGCGGCAGATAATGCCTATAAGATTTTGGAGATTGACAAATCGGTTACAGATGATCAGGTAAAAAAAGCCTATCGAAATATGGCAAAGAAGTATCATCCAGACCGGGTAAATACGGAAAATGAAGCCATTAAAAAGGGGGCAGAAGAGAAGTTTAAGGAAGTGCAAAAGGCGTATGAAACCATACAGCAAGAACGCGGTATGGCATAACATAACGTATTGAAAAGAAAGAGTATGGAAGATTTTTTATTCTATGTAAAAATTGGATTGCAACATGTGCTGGATATCAACGCATATGACCACATTTTGTTTTTGGCCGCATTGGCGGTACCATTTACGTATAAGAGCGCTAAAAAGGTAATTATTTTGGCTACGGTTTTTACCATAGCGCATTGTGTTTCCTTATCACTTTCGGTGTACGGAATTATGGTAATGGACGCATACTTTATAGAAATTGCAATTCTAGTTTCCATACTACTAGCGGCACTTTTTAATTTACTTTATATAAAAGCAGAGGCGGAAAACAAGAGCATACGCTTACATATCCTAATCACCATCTTTTTTGGATTGATACACGGATTTGGCTTTTCTACGTATTTTAAACTACTAATGGCAGAAGAAACCCATAAGATTGGGCCCTTGTTGGGTTTTGCTACAGGAATAGAGGTGGCTCAGGTGCTTGTTATTATGTGCGTCTTAGCATTGTCTTATATAGCGCAAGAAAGGTTTAAAGTAAAACAAGCTTGGTTTATTGGCGTTGCTTCGGGCATTATTATCCTAATTACACTCCCTTTATTGGCAGAACGTATCCTTTCATAGATTTTCACGTAAAATTAACCGTTTAAGGTTGTAAGGGTCTATCAAAGCAGGTATCTTAGTGGTTCTGCCTCAAATGATGATGAAATAGAGGTAAAGGTGTACACTTAGCCATGAACAGGAAACAAGAAAAATACGATAAAGCCTATTTACGTATGGCTCAGGAATGGGGTAAACTATCCTATTGTGAGCGAAAACAAGTGGGTGCTATTGTGGTAAAAGACAGGATGATTATTTCTGATGGGTATAATGGCACGCCAACTGGGTTTGAAAATGTATGTGAAGATGAGGAGGGCTATACCAAATGGTACGTACTTCATGCAGAGGCTAATGCAATTTCAAAGGTAGCTTCTTCTACTCAGTCCTGTGATGGAGCAACACTTTATATTACGCTTTCCCCTTGCAAGGAATGCAGTAAACTCATTCATCAATCTGGCATAAAAAGAGTAGTATATCAAACCGCGTATAAAGACACCTCTGGGCTCCAGTTTTTAGCTAGGGCAGGAGTAGAATTGGTGCATTTACCCCAAATTGAGAATGTAGTTTAAACCTCCATAGAATGATAAAGAAAAAGTACAGTTACCTTTGGCCTACCATCATTGCTATTGCCCTTGCATTGGGTATTTTTATTGGCGGGAAACTTCATTTTAATGATTCTCCAGAAAAGCTGTTTACTACTAATTCTAAGAAGGATAAGCTGAATAGACTTATCGATTACATAGATTACGAATATGTAGATGAGATAGATACAGATAGTATTGTTGACGTAACGGTAAATAATATTTTAGATAAACTAGACCCGCATTCTGTGTATATTCCAAAACAGGATATGGATCGGGTTTCGGAGAGTATGAAAGGCGATTTTGTCGGTATTGGAATATCGTTCTACACCATAAATGATACTATTACGGTAATTCGAACCATAGCGGATGGGCCTAGTTTTTTAAAGGGAATACAACCAGGAGATCGCATTCTTATGGCCAATAATGACACCTTATATGGCAAACAAGTGGCAGATCTGGATATGGTATCCAAATTAAAGGGAAAAGAAGGTTCTATAGTAAAGCTTAAGGTGTATCGTAAAGCGGAAAATAAAACCTTTACAACCCATATAAGAAGAGGCAGAATTCCAATAAAAAGTGTAGAGGCCTATTATATGTTAACTTCGGATATAGGGTATTTAAAGGTAAATCGTTTTGCAGAAACTACTTATAAAGAATTTACAGCAGCCTTAAAGGAACTTAAGAAACAAGGAGCCACTAAACTTGCACTAGATTTAAGAGATAATCCAGGAGGGTATTTAGGAATTGCAGAGCAAATGGCAGATGAGTTTTTGAAGGATGGAAAACTCATTTTGTTTACAAAGAACAAAAAGGGCAAAATAGATAAGACCTATGCTACCAAAAAGGGGAGTTTTGAAGACAATCCAATTTATGTGCTCATCAATGAACGTTCTGCTTCTGCAAGTGAAATAGTCGCAGGCGCGTTGCAAGATAATGATATAGGAACCATAGTGGGGCGTAGATCTTTTGGCAAGGGTCTTGTACAACGTGAAATGGAATTGGGAGATGGTTCTGCAGTACGGTTAACCGTATCTAGGTATTACACACCAACAGGGCGGTCTATTCAGAAAACCTATAAAAATGGGAATCAAGATTACTATCAAAGATTTACAGACCGATATCACAGCGGAGAGTTAGTTTCCTTGGATAGCATCAAAGTGGTCGATTCCCTAAAGTTTACTACGCCAAAGGGCAAGATTGTCTATGGCGGAGGCGGTATTATTCCCGATGTGTTTGTGCCCATAGGAAGTAATCAGGAAGAGATCATAGATAATATTGACGGCCTGTTTTCTCGGTTTATTTTTTTACATCTAGAAGAAGATAGAACACGGTATAAAAACCTTTCTAAATCAGAATTTCTTCATTCATTTAGCATAGATGATATTTTGTTCGAACGTTTTATAGATTACTGTATTGAGGGGCCCAATAAGGTAAATCTAGATTTTTATGGTTTCGAAGATAAATTGAAGACAAGACTAAAAGCAAGCTTAGCAGAACAGCTCTTCTCGCCCAATATGTATGCTCAGATTAAAGGAAAAACAGATGTCATGTTACAAAAGATAGTAGCACTAGACAACCCTAAACAGGAACAGAAAGAAGAGGCTCAATTGCAGACCTCAGAATTCTAATCTTCTTCCTTTATTTTTTGTTGAATTTTTTTTGCCGTAATAAAGATGAGCAGCAATACAATGGCACACAAAGCGGCCACAATACCAATTATGGCAATAATACTATTGCCCTCAAATGGGGCTTCAAAATTAATTAAGGTGCTGTTAAAGGCAATCAATCCCACAGCAATAACGATCAAAATAATAGCAAGAGTTTTGTTCATTCTAAAGTTAAAATAGCTGATTAATATTTGCTGCAAATAGCTTTACCGCTATAGCCAATAAAATTACACCAAAAACTTTTCTAATTACACTTAGACCACTTTTTCCTAAGAATTTTCCAATTTTCCCAGATGCCTTCAATACAATGTATACAAAAACAATATTGATTATAATGGCAACAATAATGTTCTCTACATAATACGCTGCCCGCAAGGATAATATGGAAGTCATCGTTCCCGCTCCAGCAATTAATGGAAAAGCAATGGGCACTATGGAGGCACTTTCTGGTTCATCATCCTTATACAAGCTAATGCCTAAAATCATTTCAATGGCTAGAAAAAAAATGACAAATGCCCCAGCTACGGCAAAGGAGTTAACATCAATTCCGATAAGATTTAAAATTTCTTCTCCTACAAACAAAAAGGCCACCATAATACTAGCGGCAACTATAGATGCTTTTTCGGACTGAATATGCCCTACTTTTTCTCTTAACCCAATAATAATAGGAATGCTTCCCAAAATATCGATTACTGCAAATAAGACCATACTAGCCGTTACAATTTCCTTAAAATTAAAGTGCATAACCAGAATTTTAAATACGCAATACAAAGGTACGTTTTGCACAGCCCTTTTGGATTATAAACAAGCAAATAAATTAAGGGAAGAATTGGGCTAAAAAAGTATCTTTGTAAGATATTATAACCGAATGTTTCAGCTAGGAAAAACCATTGTATCTGAAGAAATTATTGAGCAAGATTTTGTCTGTAATTTAAACGCTTGTAGAGGAGCATGCTGTATAGACGGAGAAGCGGGAGCCCCGCTAGAAGATGAGGAAACGGAAATTCTGGTAGAATTGTACGCTAAGGTTAAACCTTTTTTAAGACCAGAAGGAGTTGCTGTTATAGAGGAGCAAGGGGCCTTTGTTAAGGGAGAGGATGGAGAATGGGAAACGCCCTTAATAGGCGGTAAAGAATGTGCGTATGCTATTTTTGAAGATAATGGAACAGCTAAATGCGGTTTAGAAGAGGCTTACGAAAAAGGAGCTACTTCTTGGAAAAAACCAATTTCATGTCATTTGTATCCCGTGCGGGTAAAAGAATATACTGCACTTACGGCAGTAAATTATCATAAGTGGGAAATATGTGATCCGGCATGTGCCTTAGGAAAAGAATTGCAGGTACCTGTATATCAATTTGTAAAAGAAGCCCTGATAAGAAAATTTGGGAGTGCTTGGTATGCAGAATTGGAAGAAGTAGCCAAAACACATACTAGACCGTAGGGATACGTAGGGTAACTTGTGTTCCTGTAGGCTCTTGGTTATCATTAAATAAATCGAGAATAGCGATATCAAAAGAATTTTGGTAGTCTCTAGAGAAATTGGCCAAGCGTTCTTTGGTAATATCAATTCCAACAGATTTTCGTTTCAAGACTTTTCGTTGTTTTATTTCTTCTGCTACATCACGACCAACACCGTTATCTGTAATTATTATATGGATAAAACCGGCATCAACTTTTTTAAGTTCAAGGGTAATACTTTTATCCCCTTCTTTTGATGATAATCCATGCCATAAAGCATTTTCTAAAAAGGGTTGTAGTATTAAAGAAGGAATTTTAATGTTGTGTAAATCTAAGGTTTCATCTGCGATGATATCAAAATTGATTTCATTTGAAAACCGAATATTTTCAATATTCATATAGAGATCAACTGTTTCTAGCTCTTCGGCAAGGGGAATCTCTTTTAAAGAAGACGCTTCCAGAATTTTACGTACTAGTTTGGAGAATTTGTTGAGGTAATGTACCGCATTTTTTTTCTCGTTATTAATAATGTATAATTTAATAGAATTAAGGGAATTAAATAAAAAATGCGGATTCATCTGGCTACGCAGCATGCTTTGCTCCAGGGTCAGCATCTTTTTCTCGTTATTTAGATGATACTGCCGGTATAGAATATAC
>CAZWVO010000025.1:0-10962 GCA_964637535.1 uncultured Flavobacteriaceae bacterium | reverse complement strand
GGTAGCAGTTGTCCGTTTCCCTGCCTCCAAATCGGGTTCAATATCCATAATTTCTCCAGCAATATGGGCTTGAAAGGCAAATAGGGATAAATACACCAAGGTTTGCCAAGGAAGCATCTCTAAGTCATTAAGGGTAGTACTAAAAACAGCAGTAATTACATATCCAATTTGAATTAGAATCTCAAACGGTGGGCGCTCCTTTAGGCGTAGAGGTTTAAAATTATACGCAACATTTACCGCCACCATAAATAATAGTAATCCAAACATTTGAAACCCCGCCATTGCAGTAAAAAGGATAACAAAAGGCGCTATTAGTATCGCAATTTTTAAAGGTACCTTTTGCAATTGTTGCTGTGTAGCCTTGGCACCAAAAAGAAAATTCCCCTTTCGTTGGTTTACAGCATCGGCATAGACATCGTTGTAATCATTTAAACCATATACCAAATAATTGAGCGGGAACGTAACAAAGAAAAGACCCAACCAAAAAGGTAAGCTTTTCCAAAACTGGTCTTGATTACTAAAAGGCACTAAATAAATCCAAATGGTAGGAAACCACAATCCAGGTCGGGAAATCTTAAGGTCTAGCACAGATGTAGGTGTTAACGGTTGGCATGTTAAAAATAATACCTTTTCTTTAGACATAGAAAACCACCCCTAAGATGGTGTTAAACTACAGATATGACAATAGGATTAAAATTACTTTCCTATTTTTACATATTGATTCCCTACTATGAGCAAATCTTTTGAACGGTACCAAAAACGAAAATTGATATCTTCCTACTTCTCCGTGGTATTGAGTATTGGACTGGTTCTTTTTTTATTGGGCATTTTAGGCTTATTAATTCTAAATACTAAAAAGCTGGCGGACCGTGCTAAAGAACAAATTACCATCTCTGTTTTTCTTAAGGACAATGCTAAACCGGTAGAAATTGGACAGCTTCAAAAAAGCTTAGAATTGGCAGAATACACTAAAGAGGCAGTTTATGTACCTAAAGAAGAAGCGGCAGAGCAATTAAGTGCCGATTTGGGTGAAAATTTTGAAGAATACCTGGGGTTTAACCCTTTAAAAAATTCGATAGACGTACAACTCAAAGCCGATTTTGTAACTGAGGCTAAAGTAACAGAAATTGTAGCTGGTCTAGCAGATAAAGCCTATGTACATGAGGTAAGTTATGATAAATTTTTGGTAGGGCTTGTAGCCAAAAATGTAGAACGTATTGGGTTTTGGATTTTAGTAGCAAGCGCAATTTTTACGTTTATTGCAGTATTGTTAATTAACAGCTCTATCCGACTTTCAATTTATTCGAAACGTTTTATCATTAAAACCATGCAAATGGTTGGGGCCACTAAAAGGTTTATTAGACGCTCCTTTATCTGGACCAATATAAAACTAGGTATGCTAGGCGCCGTTCTTGCGCTCATAGTATTGGCTGGAGTGCTGTATTATCTGAATGTTAATTTTCCAGATCTGCAGTTGTTTGATGACCCAATAACCCTAACCTTTTTATTTACTGGTGTATTTTTACTTGGTATTTTAATCTCTTTTGTGAGTACTTATTTTGCCACACAACGCTTTTTAAACCTAAGAACAGACGATTTATATTTTTAAGCCTATTATACTTTTTAAAAGGAGTTCATTAAATTTGCAGTATGAGTAAAAAACAAAAGCAACAAGGAGATCAAAAACCGAAGCAGGAGTTTATCTTTCAAAGAAAGAATTACCTCTTTATGTTTATTGGCCTGGCGTGTATTGCCCTTGGCTTTATTTTAATGAGTGGTGGTGGTAGTACAGACCCTAACGTTTTTAATGAAGAAATCTATAATTTTAGAAGAATTAGACTCGCTCCCACATTAGTTTTAATAGGTCTTGGCATAGAAGTGTACGCCATATTGTTGAATCCGCACAAGGTGAAAAAATAACCACAACTTTGGATACTTTAGATGCAATTATTCTGGGAATAATTCAGGGATTAACCGAATTTCTTCCTGTATCTTCTAGTGGTCACCTAGAACTAGGTAAAGCTATTTTAGGAGATAACTCGGTGCCTCAAGAAAGTCTTTTATTTACCGTAGTACTACACTTTGCAACCGCACTAAGTACCCTTGTGGTGTTCAGAAAAGATGTATGGGAGATTTTAAAAGGTCTTTTTCAATTTAAGTGGAACGAAGAATCTCAATTTTCTGTAAAAATTATTATTTCTATGCTTCCTGCAGTTTTTGTGGGATTGTTTTTTGAAGAACAACTAGAAGCTTTCTTTGGCGGAAACATTCGTTTTGTAGGTTTTATGTTGCTCATTACGGCCGTATTGCTCTACTTTGCGGATAAGGCAAAAGACACCGATAAGAAGGTGAGTTTTAGAAATTCTTTTATTATTGGTATTTCGCAAGCCATAGCTATGCTACCCGGAATTTCTAGAAGTGGAGCTACTATTTCTACTTCTGTTCTTTTAGGGGTTGATAAAACCAAAGCAGCGCGTTTTTCGTTTCTAATGGTAGTACCCCTGATTTTTGGAAAAATGGCGAAAGATATTTTAGGAGGTGAATTGCAGTTCTCTGGCGAAAACACCCTAGCCATGGGGGCTGGATTTATAGCTGCCTTTATAGCTGGACTTGCAGCTTGTACCTGGATGATACAATTAGTAAAGAAAAGTAAGCTTTCTTATTTTGCTATTTATTGTCTTATTGTAGGAGCTATTGCAATTGGGTATAGTTTTTGGGGATAACCTAAACTCAGGCAAGACACGATGAAAATTGATGCTAAAACCAAAGAAGATTTCTTAAATGGGCAGTTACTGCTTATTGATAAACCGTTAAAATGGAGTTCCTTTCAAGCAGTAAACTGCATTAAGTGGGCCATTAGAAAACGCTTTGATCTTAAAAAAATAAAGGTTGGCCATGCAGGCACCTTAGATCCTTTAGCTACGGGCTTACTACTCATCTGCACTGGAAAGTTTACTAAAAAAATTAGCGAATTACAGGGACAGGTTAAAACCTACACGGGTACCATTACCTTGGGAGCTACTACACCTTCTTATGATTTAGAGACCGCAGTAGATCAGGAATATTCCATTGCCCATTTAAATGAAGATGTAATCCGAGAAACTACAAAACAATTTATTGGGGAAATAGCACAACAACCCCCAATTTTTTCAGCCTTAAAAAAAGATGGAAAGCGCTTATATGAATATGCACGTAAGGGAGAACAGCTTACTATTCCTACTAGGAATATTACCATTTACAATTTTGATATTACAGCCGTTACGCTTCCAAAAGTGGAATTTTCAGTGATCTGTAGTAAAGGTACTTATATCCGATCTTTAGCCCATGATTTTGGAAAAGCATTAGCTGCGGGAGGGCATTTATCTGCACTCCGAAGAACCAAAATAGGGGAACATAACGTAGATATAGCTCTAGCCCCTAAAGATTTTGAAAAAATATTGCTTAATAACCAAGAAGAGGAGTAGTTATGCGCAATAGGTTTCATTTCATCGAATTATTAAAATATTTTTGTAAAAAAGCGGTTATAGCACTATGAAAAGAGGTCAGCTATCCTTTTTAATTACTTTCTTCTCCATGGCACTCGTTGTTTTGTTGTTGTTCAACATACATCTGGGAAAACAAGAGGTGGAAGAATATGTAATTGAATTACTAGCCGAAGAAGATTTGGAAGAGCTTATCCAAGAAGAGGAAGAACGCCTAGAAGAACTGGCTCAGGCAAATCCCATTAAAAGCCATATGGCGTATAACCAAGCTGCAAAACCTAGTTTAGGCAATCCAGAACCTTTAAAAACCTTAGACGAACTAAGAGAAGAGCAGTCTAGTGAAAACCTTAATGAACCGCTTAGCTCGGACAACGGTTATGAAGCCAGCTTAAAGGAATTGGCTAAAAAACGTGAAGAAAAGAAGCAGCTGTTAGGAGAACGAGAAGCGCAAAAAGAAGAGCGTACGCAAAACTTAGCAGACAGGGTTACTTCTGTATCGTATTCTTTAGTAGATCGAAATAGTTATCGATTGCCCCCTCCAATATACACCTGTATAGAAGGAGGAAAGGTGGTCATTAATATAGAAGTGGATGCCTCAGGCAATGTTGTTAATGCCGAGTATAATAAAAAAAGTTCCAGTACCGCTAATGGGTGTTTAGTAGATAACGCTATTACATACGCCTACAGATCTAGTTTTAGCACTTCTAGTAAAAGTGCTCAGAAAGGTTCCATCACTTACCTATTCCAAGGGAAGTAACGCAACTAGATCTTCTAGAATATTTTGACCCTTATCCTTATTGTACCACAGTTGTAAATCTTGCTTAAACGCTGGCGACAGTTTTCCATGTTCTGCCTTATACGCTTCAGCCATTGCTGTAGCTTTGCTAGGGCGCGGACCCCATGAGCCATGGATATGCTGTTTTTCCTGATCTAAAATTACCAACTTAGGAATAGACCTTCCTCCATTAGTTAAAAAACAATCCATAACCTCTAAATGCGAATCTCGCAATAAGATTTTAAGTTCAATATTAGGGTTTAATTCTGCTATTTTTTGCATTGCCGGAATACTAGGAGCGGCATCTCCACACCAGCTTTCTGAAAGCACTAAAAAGGTGATTTTTTGTTTCACCTTAGCAATCTTAGCCGCTACCGCTTCAGGAATTTTTAGGGTCTTATCCCAGCGTTTCATACGCCTATCGTTTAACTGCGTATATTCTACTAAAGCAGCTGTTTGTTCTGGCCCTGTAGTACCACCCTCTTCAGCAAGTTGACGTACCAAACCCCTATAGGTTTCGTAATCCATAGCACTAGGTAAATGGGCTGCTATATGGGCTAAAGTTGTTGTTGTCTGTTCTGCCATATGTTCTAATTCTAAGTAAATTGAAGTCTCTTTAGTAGCAGCTTAACTTAAAACCTAACATTTTGTATTTTAAAGGTATGATAAGACGATATCCTGCATAGTAAACGCGTATTTCATACTACTTTACTGTACTAACAGGTTCTTAGGATTTAACGCCAAGCTTTTAAATAGTTTTGCTTTTGCCTTAAAATACTTGTTTTGCGTCTCATTTTGTTTTAGTTCTGCATCTATTAATTTAAGCTCTCGAGAATTAATTAAAAATACAGAACTTTCTCCAAAGCTAAACTTACGCTCTTCTGCTGCCAATAAACGTTCATAATTCAAAACGATTTCACTAATTAATTGGTTTTGAATTTCAAACGAATCCAACTCCCTATAAATACTTAGAATGGCATTCCGGATCTGCACCTGAGTATTATCGAATTCAAATTCTACTTCCTGTAACTTATATTTGGCCAGTTTTAAATCGCCACGTTCTTTTCTCAAAAATAAAGGGAATAAAAAATTTAGCCCTCCCTTGTACTCTTGGGTATCAAAAGAATTAATTTGCCCTGGCGTTTCGGTTAAGAAATTGTACTCCAAATCTATTCTAGGTAGTAGTTTATTTGCCTTAAACTTTTTATCTACTTGTAATTGATTGATTTTAAACCCAATAGATTTCAATTTAGGATGGTTTTCCACAGTAAAGCTATCTAACGTTTTGCCCGAAATTTCTAGGGTCTCGTTAATGCTTTCTCGAATCGTAGTATCTGGTATTACATTCGGTTGAAGTTCTATGGGAATGTTATCGTTTAACCACAAGTAATTTGAGAGTTTTAAAGCTTTTTTCATTAAAACCACCTTCGCTTGCTCATAACTCAATGCCCTATTTTGAACTGTAATTTTAGCTTCCAAGGTATCTATTGCAGCAATATCACCAGCTATGGCGCGCTTTCTAATACCGGTATAGCGCGCTTGAGCATTACTTAAAAAATTCTTATGAATTATATTACTGTTATACGCCTGCAACCAATCAAAGTAGGCTAAAGACGACTCAAATAGGATTTCATTAATTAGTATATCTCTATCCGCTTTTGTTTGTTCTCTAAAAAATTTAGCCTTTTTTAATGTTGCCATACGTTCGTTAATCCAAAGTCCTCTGGCCAGAGAAACCGAAACACCAGCACTGTACAAACCCTCTTCCGGTAAGGTTTCATCGGGGTTAATAAAAACCCCATCAATTTGCTCAAAACCGCCTTTTAGCTCTACTCCGTACCATGTAGGTATTTTAAAAGTGGCATCTAACCTATCCCAATATTCTATTCCTTTGAATTTTTTACGTTCGTAATCTGCTTCTATTTTAGGATCAAAACCTCCGCGAGCCTTCAGTAGATTAGCTTGTCCAATAGCTAAGGTTAAATTTGCCTGTTTGGCAATGGGGTGGTACTTTTTTACATAGCCCAAATACTCCTTAAAACTGAGCACTAAGGTATCTGTTTGTTGCCCTTGTAATATGGCCACACAATGAAACAAACTAAAGAAAATCAGGAGTAATCGCTTCATTTTTTAGGATTGTTTATGGATACATTTTTGGGTTGATAATAGTTGGGCGGAAAACCATTTAGTTGTCTCCACAACTCAAACCAAATAGGTACATCTTCTAAAAGAGCAATTGTGTTAGCACCAGAGCCTACTCTGATATCTTTAGGCCAAAGATGATCTTCAGGATCTGGAGCAAGCAACACTCTATATTTACCATTATCACTAATAAAGGTTTCAATAGCAACTACTCTACCTCCGTAACTGCCATACGATATATTGGGCCAACCACTAAAAATAATAGCGGGCCAACCATCAAATTGAATACGCACCTTCTCGCCTATATGTATCAATGGAAGATCTATAGGGCTTACAAAAGTTTCAACCGCTAAATCATAGTTTGCGGGCATAATACCTACAAGCTCATCTCCTGCTTTAAACGTCTCTCCAATACCTGCCTGTAACGCTTTGTTGATATACCCGTCTTGGGGTGCCTTAATATAATAGAGATCATTTCGTATCTCATAATTGGTATATTCATTTTGCAGCTTAGTAACCTGCGCTTCCGAATCATATTGGCTAGATTGTGCGGTATATCTATCACTCTGAGCCTTGGAAATTTTATCGGTATAGGCCGCTTGTATGCGATTAATCTCTACCGTTGCATTAATAATATTATTCTGACTTGCCAAATACGCATTCTCCTGAGATATCAGTTTTGCTTGCGCTTCCTGCAATTTTAGTCTTTTTTCCTCTACTGCAGTTACCGCTTTTAAACCTTCTTTCTGTAACTGTACCACCCTTTCGTATTGTTTTTCAGCAATGCTAATATTTGTTTTAGCCGCTTCCCAATCAATACTGTCGCTCTGCACTTTCAGTTCCGCCTGAATTCGTTTATTTTTTGCTTGTTTTAGCTTAAGAGAACGTTCTGTTTGCAATGCATTTATTTGATTCCCTAAGGCTTTTACCTTCCCTTCGTAAGAGGCAACAGCATTTGTTTTAGCGGTTATTTGATTCCCCGTACGCGCTACCAAATTGGGATCGAAATACTCATTTTTGACTTCCGAAATATGTAAAATAGTATCTCCTTTTTTTACAAAATCTCCTTCCCTAACATACCACTCTTCAATCTTACCTGGAATAGGAGATTGTATGGTCTGCGGGCGTTGATCTGGAGTTAAGGTAGTTAGATACCCTTCTCCACTAACATTCTGCGTCCATGGTAAAAACAAGGTAATGAGCGCAACAATAGAAAACCCCAGTAAAAAACGATTAAAATGCTTAAAATGCCTTTTATGAAATACCCTTTTACCCGACTTATATGTGGTAATATCTACTGCTCTGTTAAGCTTGTTCTCCGAAATATTTAACATACGCTATTTCTTTTTGTTGATAATTTTGCCTTTCTCCAGCGTAATGATAGTATTGCAACCATGCTTCCACTTGGGGTTTTTACTTACCACCAATAGCGCCCAACCATTAGACGAGTCTGTTAGAAAGTTCATGATCTCTGTAGCCTCGCTTTCATCAAATTGATCTAACGGATCTTTTAGAAGGAGCAGTTTAGGTCTTGTTATGATACTACGTGCCATGACAATTTTTTTGGATATGGTGTATGGAATTTGCTTTCCTTCTGGGTATAAAACAGTCTTAAGGCCTTGCTCTTGTTCTTTTACAAATTGTGTTAAGCCTGTTTTTTCTAGCGCCCAATAAATATCTTTAGTACTAATTGTGGGGTCGCCAAAGGTGATGTTATCTTCCAAGGTCCCTTCAAAGGGAGACTCATCTGTAAGCGACTGTCCAAGGTAGGATCGATACTCCTTTAAGTACACACCTTTTAAGGATATGTTGTTTACATAAATATTACCTGCACTGGGTTCAATAATACCCGCTATAAGCCGTAAAAGTGTTGATTTTCCAGAGCCACTACTTCCTTGTATTAAAATTTTACTGTTAGACCCAATAGTGAACGCAATATTCTCTAAAATCTTTTTAGTTCCTCCAGGCACTTCGTAATCTATATGATCTAATTCTAGGCTAAAGTCTTCCCCAGCAGTAAAAGGTTGCTGCCCAGACTGAGGCTCTAGCTCCTTATCAACTACTTGCCCTAATTTTTCTAAAGAAGTAAGTACATCGTAAAACGATTCTAAACCAAGAATTAACTTTTCTACCGAGGTAATCACCAAAAGAATAATTAATTCGGCAGCAACGAACTGACCAATATTCATTTCTTGATTGAGCACTAAAAGTCCTCCAATGAGCAAGAGCCCAGCGGTGACCAATACTTTGAATCCAATCATTTGAACAAATTGTAGGACTAAAATTTTAAAATGATTTTCTCTAGCCACCAGGTACCTAGAGACTAGGGTGTCATTCTTGTCTAAGGCATGACTTGTTCTTCCCGATAACTTAAATCCTATAACAGACCTTGCCACTTCCTGTATCCAATGGGCAACTCTATATTTGTGTTTGGATTCTTCAATGCTGGTTTCTAAACCCTTTTTTGCGGTAAACTTAAAAACGATATAGACCAGAATTAATAATAATACTCCGTAAAGAATAAAGAAAGGATGGTAGAACGAGAGCAGAATTAATCCAAAAATAATTTGCAACAAGGCGGCAGGGAAATCTACCAAAATTTTGGAAATATTCTTTTGAATAGTAAGGGTGTCAAAAAACCGATTAGCCAATTCTGGCGGATAATAATTGTGTAACTCGCTCATCTTAATCTTAGGAAAACGATAAGCAAACTCAAAAGAAGCTCTAGTAAAAATTTTTTGCTGTATGTTTTCAATAATGCGAATTTGCATTAACTGCAATACGCCAACAAAAGCAACCCCAAGAGTTACTAGTGTAACCAAAACTATCCATGAGGTGCTCACCTGAGCTCCTTGTATGAGATTAATAATTGCCTGAATACCTAGAGGCAAAGATAAATTGACAATTCCCGCAAAAATTGCATAATACAAAACTTGGGTGATGTCTTTTTTGTCGAGCTGTAACAACCCAACTAAGCGCTTCCAAGCGCTAATCGTATTTTTAGCCATAGCCAGTCTACTTTAACAGTTTTATAACCAGTTCCGTAAAATATTTGGTAGGAGAAACGTTTTCATCACAATCCGTGATGGACTTAAAATGTTCCTTTAAAAAATGTTGATGCAAGGCTCCCTCAAGTACGGTACTTGCCAAACTTTTTGGGAATGCGTATTCCGGATTAACCGCATGAATCATTTCTTGAATACGCTTTACAAGTCGCTTATAAATGATAAAATATCCATTTTTGTTTTCTTCATCTACTTCTTTAACTAGGTATGATTTGGAGTATTCGTTCACCACAATATTGCTTAACAATACCTCATTAATATGAGAAAAAGAAGAGTCCTCTTTTATGGTTCTTGTCACAATTTCTAAGGCTTTAATTAGCTTTTCTTCTGCATTTGGTATCCCATTGGTTTCAAATACCAATTGATATTCTAACCACCCCCAATACCATGATGTAAGGTATAGTAGTAGCTTGTGTTTATTTTCAAAATACCGATATACAGAACTTTCGTTGGAACCAATTTGCGCGCCCAATTTTTTAAAGGTGAAACTTTCAAAACCCAAGTCGTGCATCATCAAGATGCTCTGCTCTATCAAACGTTTACCTAGATCAGAAGATTCTGGATCTTTTAAATAGAGATTCTCGTTAATTCCAATCCTTAGGTTTTTTAGCAAATGTTCCATTCTACAAATTTGATGCAAAAATAATAGTAATACTATTAATATATAATAGTTTAACTAATAATTAACGAAAGCAGTAGTATTAACTAAAAATTTACGCTTTGCTAGACCTATTCATTGCCCCCATTTACCCCATCTTAACACGCTGTAGTACCTTAGAAAAAAAAGAGTGATAAAAGAATGCGCAACCCCAATGCGCATAAATTCAATCGAATTAATTCCGCTATATTTACGTAACTAAAATCTATTTAACTCAAGCGTATGGAGAAACATAGATGTGGCTGGTGCCTAGGTGATCCGCTATACCAGTCCTACCACGATGAAGAATGGGGTGTTCCCGTAAAAGATGATGCAACTTTGTTTGAATTTCTAATTTTGGAAACATTTCAGGCAGGCTTAAGTTGGATTACCGTGCTAAAAAAACGAGAGAATTTTAGAAAAGCTTTTGACAAATTTGACTATAAAAAAATAGCCTTGTATAATGAGGCTAAGGTAGAAGCCCTATTACAAGACAAAGGAATTATTAGAAACAAACTCAAAGTAAGGGCCACCATTAGTAATGCAAAAGCATTTATGGAGGTCCAACAAGAATTTGGTAGTTTTAGCAAATACATTTGGGGTTTTGTACAAGACACCCCTATTAAGAACACTTTTGCACATTACAAAGATGCCCCAGCAAATACCCCACTTTCCGATAGCTTAAGTAAAGATCTGAAAAAAAGAGGGTTTAAGTTTGTAGGAACTACCGTTATTTACGCCCATATGCAGGCCACGGGAATGGTAAATGATCATGAAGTAAATTGTTTTAGATATAATGAAGTATAACATAAAAAATCTTCTTTTTTTAATGGCATTTATACTCTTTAATGGGGTATGTGC
>CAZWVO010000024.1:0-11090 GCA_964637535.1 uncultured Flavobacteriaceae bacterium | reverse complement strand
GGTGCATACAATCCACTTACCCTTTACCAATCCAATATAGTTTCAATTTAAAAGCTAACTTTTGAGTAAAACACATTAAGGCTAGCTGTTACAATACAATATATAAGATAAAACTTATGCTAAAGGTCAAAATTTCCACCATTTTTTCTGGGTTTGACCATAACCATAACCGTACTTTCCACCATAACCAAGATTGGAAGCTTTTACATCATTAACCACAAAGGAAAGGCTCTTAATTTTACCCTCTTCTTTCAATTTAATAGGAAAATCAACTGCTTTCTTTTCTGTAATATCTGCTCTGGTGACATAAATAACATGGTCTGCATACTCCGTAACGCTAAGTGTATCAGTTACTACCATTAAAGGCGCAGTATCAATTACGACATAATCATAAATCTTAGATAAATGATCTAACAGCTGGGGTAATCTATTACTCATCAGCAATTCTGATGGGTTTGGAGGTATTCTACCAGAATATATTACGTCAATACTATTACCTCCCGAATCCAATTTATTGATAATATCTGTAGCCTCTACGGCACTATCATATAAGTATTCTGTAAGACCAGCCTCTCTACTTCTTCCCTTTCCTTTCTCTCCCTGCCCTTGCTCAAAAGCCAAGTATAGTTTAGGATTTCTAATATCTGCTCCTAATAACAGTACTTTTTTATCGGTACTAGCTAAAATCATTGATAAGTTAGAGGCTAAAAAAGTTTTTCCCTCTCCCGGCACACTAGAAGTAACGTAAATAAGATTGTTTTTAACATCTCCTACATTCGTTTTTAAAAGATAATCTAAATTGGTTCGTATTATTCTAAGCGATTCCCCTAACACAGTACGATCTTCCTTATTAACCAATTTAAAATCCCTTTTGGACAATCGAGGAATTTCTCCCAATACAGGAACACCATTGGTTAATTTACCAAGTGTATGCATATTGTGAATTTTATTATCCAATAATTCTTGAGCATATATGATAGAAAATGGAACTAATAATCCAATTAAAAAAGCTGCTAAAAAAATAACATTCTTTTTGGGGGAAACAGGAAGTTCACTAGCATTAAATGCAAAATCAATAATTTTAGATTTCGGAGAAGTAGAAGCAGCAGCAATCTGCGCTTCTTCTCTTTTTTCTAATAAATATAAAAATAGTGATTCTGTTGTTTGCTGTTTTCGGGTAATATCTCGTAAAGCACGTTCCTTACCAGGAGCGGAGTAAATCTTAGAGTTTAAAATAGCCTGCTGCCCGCTAAGTGTATTTACCTGCAAGCCTAAATTGTTTACAGTACCATTTAAACTAGACTGCATACTCTGCTTTAAATTATCCAATTGCTGATCTAAATTCACAATAATTGGGGATTTCTCAGTAGAACTTTTCAATAATCTATTACGTTCTGCTACCAATTGATTGTATCGTTGCGTAGTACTTGCTATTGTTGGGTCTGACAGCCCTACGTTAGAAGGCATAACCTCATATCCATCCGAAGAATCTACTAAGTCTTTCATAGAAGAAGCAATACTTAGCTGCGTCCTAAAATTTGCTAATTCTTGTCTTGTTGCCGCACTTACGTTAAGATTAATACTAGCTTCTGATTGCGCATCAGTTATCCCTTCTTCTGTTTTGAGATCCTGAGCATCTTGATCTACAGATGATAAATTGGAAGAAATATCCGCAATTCGATCATCAATAAAATTTGATGTTCTATCCGCAATAACTTTCTTGTCATTTATTGCATTCTCATTATAAATAAGAATTAAAGAATTTATAATATCTCTAGATTTCTTTTTAATAGGATCTTCTAGCGTAATGCTGAGAATATTGGAAAAATCATCCGCATTAAATACATTAATCTTCTTCATATATTCTTGAGCCACAATAGCTACAGGAGTAACTTCTACCTTCACTCTTTTATTTAAAAATTTGCTAAAATGTTCCGGATCTGGCGTAATTACGATATCTCCTATAGGAGTTGAAACGTTTTTACCAAAAGGGTAAACTTTTTCTAGCTCATTTTCTGCCACAGAATATCGATATGTATTGGGGCTAGATAACGTAAGATAAAATTCATGTTTAGTATTGTTTAACACAGAGTCTGGGGCAATGAAGTTTATTTTAATAGGAGAATTAGTATACAACTCAGAGTCTACAATATTACCTACTGCAATTATTTTGGTGTTGAGTTTAAGTTTCTTAACTACGTCTATTAAATTTGATCTAGATTTTATTATTTCTATCTCATCTTGAACCTCATTACCCGACCCAGAAAAGAAATCTATTTCCTTAAATAAATCTAATCCAGGGCCAGCACTCTCATCATCGATTATTTGAATTTTAGCTTGCGCTAAATATTCAGGTGTTGTATATCTAATGTATACAAATGCAGCGCCTAAAACAGCAATAAGTGAAAGAATAAACCATTTCCAATGCTTGGTATACCTAGACACAATATCTTTCAAATCAACTGCATCTATTTTAGTGTTATCTTCCGAAGAATTCATAATGTATGTAGCCGTTTTTTTTATTAAATTTGATCTGGTAAGAAGGAGCACTGTAGACGTTATTAAGACAGATGCTATAGACACCGCTATAGTTGCTCTATTATCTAAACTGGAAGAGGTTACTGCAGATCTATTTGGTTCTACATAAACCACATCATTTTGTGTTAAATAAAACACTGGAGATTCCAAAGCCTCTTTTTTAGTAAGATCTATTCTGCTATACACTTTAGCCCCATCAAAATCTCTAATAACCATTACATTTTCACGTTTTCCTTTAATGGTTAAATCTCCAGCATAACCCAATGCTTCTAAAACGGTAATACGTTCACCATTAACCGGAAAAGTTCCAGGTCTTTGGACTTCCCCAATAACCGTAACAGTAAAGTTTCTTAATCGTATATTAATAATTGGGTTTTTGAGATACTCTGAAAGTCTTTCCGTTAACATGGCTCGTACCTCGTCAGGAGACAATCCAGATATTTTGATCTTCCCGATTACCGGAAAATCTATTTCTCCGTTTTGATCCACCAAATAATCTACTTGTTCTGCGCGTATACCACCTTCAGATGCACCTCTGTATAAATTAAACGGAATACTTGCTTCATTATCCAGCGTAGACACATAAATACCTACCAAATCATCCACTTTAAATTTTGCACTAAATGTATTCTTGTTTACAAGAGTTTCAAAATCTTGAGCGTTTTGAAAATACACAACATCTCTTGGGCTTGCGCAAGAAACCATGGATAGTCCATAGGATAATACAATAACTAGTAGAAGGGCTTTAAAAAAATACTTTTTCAATGTTAACATTTTAAGGTGTTCTTTATGGCTTGATTAAACTTAAGACTGATATAATTTCTTATCAGAAACTTCGGCTTCTTGTGATGCTTTCTTTTGATCATCTAGTTTACAAAATTCGGAGTTTTGAGAAACATACTCTGGAACTATTGCCTTCATTAGGCCAACTGTATCTCCGTTAAAAAACATATTCGAAACACAAAGTTCATCAATTTTAGAGCGGACTGATGCGTAATCCAACTCTCTTACCTTACCAATCAATATTTTTTTATGATAGGTAGGTAATGTGTTTTCTCCATTAGCCAGCAATTCTTCATACAATTTCTCACCTGGACGTAATCCGGTAATTTCAATGTCTATATCTTCTGGGTAACGCAATCCGGAAAGCTTAATCATGTTTTTAGCCAGCTCAAAGATTTTTACTGATTTACCCATATCAAATATGAATATTTCTCCTCCCTGCCCCATAGCTGCAGCTTCTAAAACCAACTGAGAGGCTTCTGGAATAGTCATGAAAAAACGTGTAATATCTTTATGCGTAACTGTTAACGGCCCTCCTTTTTCAATTTGTTTTCTAAAGAGTGGAATTACAGAACCATTAGAACCAAGAACATTACCAAATCTTGTGGTAATGAATTTGGTTTTCTTCTCCTGTTGCATACAGCTAATATACATTTCAGCAATACGCTTTGTTGCCCCCATAACATTGGTAGGGTTTACTGCCTTATCTGTAGAAACAAAAACAAACTTATCTACATTGTAGTTTAGCGACAGGTCTACCATCATTTTTGTCCCCGCAACGTTAATCTTAATAGCTTCGTAAGAATTGTATTCCATTAACGGCACATGCTTATATGCGGCTGCATGGAATACCATAGTTGGTTTATATTCTTGAAAAAAGGTGTTCATTCTATTTTTGTCCCTGATATCACCTACCATGGGAATAAAATTATGAAACCCATTTTGCTTCAGTTCTTGCTGAAGATCATATAACGCAGATTCGGCCTGATCTATAATAATTAACGACTTATAATCATAATTCGCAATTTGACGTACAATTTCGCTTCCAATAGAGCCTGCACCACCAGTAACCATTATCACTTGGTCTTTTAGTTCATCGGAAACTTTAGACTTCTTAATATCTATTGGCACTCGGTTTAATAGATCTTCTATCTGTACTTGCTTAATCTGAGAAACTTTTAATTCGCCATTAATCCAATCTTCTACTGGAGGAACAATTTTGACTTGAACAGGAAGATCTACTAAACTCTCTACTAACTCTCGTAAGTCATTAGTATCTATGTTATTAATTGAAACGATAATTTCAGATACATCTCTTTTTGTAAGAAATAAAGATGTTAGTTCCCTTCTACCATATACCTTAACTCCATTAATGCTCTTTCCTACTTTTTTCTTATCATCATCTATATATCCAACTACTTTTGCATCACTCGCAGTATGAGAAGTAAGCGCATTAAATGTCAAAATTCCAGATTCTCCGGCTCCGTAAATAAGGACGTTTTTAGAGGTTTCAAACTTCTTCACCAGATTATAAAACACCGTCTTAAAAATATAACGAGATGTAGTAAGGGCTATAAAACTTATTAAACTATGAATGATAATGATCGATAATGGAATGGTAAAACCATCCATAATATTCAGTTGCCGGTTTACAATAACCATAAAAATGGTTAAAATACTAGACAAACAGATTGCGTTAAAAATATTATACACGTCTCTAACTCCAGTATGTCTTACAACACCTTTGAAAGAACTTGTAAACATGAAAGCTACCGCCGCAATAACCGATATAATAGGCAATTGAAAGAACAATTGATCAACCTCAAATCTCATGGTGAGGTTAAACTTGATGATATACGATAGCAAAAACGCAATGTTTACAGTAGCAACATCAATAGCCAATACCAGCCATTTTGATGCATATCTGTGAGAATGGTTTAGCAAGTAGTTTTTAATCATGATAAGCTCTTTATAATTAGGGACATTATTCGTTCAAGATCTTGAGTACTTAAATTAGATCCGCTAGGAAGACATAAACCGCGTTCAAACAAATCTTCGGAAGTACCATCTGTGAAATGGGGATATGATTCAAAAATTGGTTGTTTATGCATTGGCTTCCACAAAGGTCTAGATTCTATCTCCTCTTCAGCCAAGGCTAAACGTAATTGTTCTCTTATTTCAAATGATGGAGTTAGTATACAGCTAAGCCAGCGATTACAAAAGTACCCACTAGGCTCTTCCAAAAATTGTATTGAAGAAAAAGAAGCTAGTTTAGACTTGTAAAAATCAAAATTGGCCCTTCTTGAAGCAACTCTATCATCTAAAACTTCCATTTGTCCTCTTCCAATACCTGCCAATACGTTACTTAAGCGGTAGTTATATCCGACTTCTGAATGTTGATAGTGAGGAGCAGCGTCTCTAGCCTGAGTAGCCAGAAAAACAGCTTTTTCCTTAAAAGTTTTCTTTTTGCACACTAAAGCACCACCACCAGAGGTAGTAATAATCTTGTTCCCGTTAAAAGATAAGATTCCTATATCCCCAAAACTACTGCATTTAATACCATTAACTGTACTCCCTAGTGCTTCCGCACTATCCTCAACAATTGGAATGCCATACCTTTCCGAAATAATTCTAATCTCATCTACCTTATAGGGCATTCCGTAAAGATGAACGGCAACAATAGCCTTAGGCGTTTTTCCATTTGCAATTCTATTTACAATGGCTTCTTCTAAAAGTTTTGGTGAAATATTCCAGGTATCTCGTTCGCTATCTACAAAAACAGGTGTAGCTCCTAAATACATTATGGGGTTTGCAGATGCAGAAAAGGTAAAACTTTGACATATTACCTCATCGTCTTTTCCAACACCAAGCAATTCTAATGCTAAATGTATTGCTGCTGTTCCTGAACTCAATGCAGCTACATGAGTACTTTGTCCCACATAATTTTCAATCGCTTTTTCAAACTGATTAACATTGGGACCTAGAGGTGCAACCCAATTAGTATCAAATGCTTCCTTAACATAACGTTGTTCGTTAGTCCCCATATGAGGTGAAGAAAGCCAAATTTTTGTAGCTGTAATCAAATTTATTTTTTTTAATTTTTCAGCTCTATTGTAGAGCCTTAAGAGGTACATTTCTCATCATTATATCCTCTTCAACCCTCCTTATCTATTGCAATATACGACTAAAATCTTGTTTTAGATTTCCGCAAGTGTAAACAGAACGAAATGTAAAAGTACCTATATTAGGACTTAAACAGAAAAGGAATTTATTTATTTCGTCGAAGAGACCTTATTTTCAGTTAAATAGAATACGAAATTTACATTTATCGATGAAAAAAGCACGTTCGTCAAGACCCTTTCTATGGTTTTCAATTAAATTAAAATCCAATCAATAAATAAATAGAATTTTTAGCGTTTATATAGTATCAATACCTTAACCATTAACCAAATTGTACGTGTATAATATTTAATTTCTTCTTTATAATTAGCATATTTGCACTGTCTAAAACGCGGCCTAAATGAAAAAAATAACAAACATATGTTGCATTGGAGCAGGATACGTAGGAGGTCCTACAATGTCTGTAATTGCAAAGCAATGTCCAGAAATAAAAATAACCGTAGTTGACATTAACGAGGCTAGAATAAATCAGTGGAACGATACGGATTTAGATAAATTACCAATATATGAGCCAGGCCTTAAAGAAATAATAGCTGCAACAAGAGGTAAAAATTTATTCTTTTCTACAGATGTGGATAAGGCTATTGATGAAGCAGAAATGATCTTTATTTCTGTCAATACCCCTACTAAGACCTATGGAAAAGGAAAAGGGGAAGCTGCTGACTTAAAACACATAGAACTTTGCGCAAGAAATATTGCTAAGGTTGCCAAAAATGATAAAATTGTAGTAGAAAAGTCTACGCTTCCTGTGCGGACTGCGGAGGCCATAAAAAGTATTCTAGACAATACTGGAAATGGAGTGACTTTTGAAATTTTATCCAATCCTGAATTTCTTGCGGAAGGAACCGCTATTACCGATTTATTAAATGCGGACCGCGTATTAATTGGTGGGCAAGACACCCCTTCCGGACAAGAAGCTAAGGATGCTTTAAGTGCCATATATGCCAATTGGCTACCTCAAGACAGAATATTACAAACTAACGTTTGGTCTTCAGAATTATCAAAATTAGTGGCAAATGCCTTTTTAGCACAACGTGTATCTTCCATAAACGCAATATCTGCGCTATGTGAAAGAACGGATGCAAACATTGCAGAAGTCTCTAGAGCTATAGGATATGACAGCAGGATTGGATCAAAATTTTTAAATGCCTCTGTAGGTTTCGGCGGATCTTGTTTTCAAAAAGATATTTTGAATTTGGTCTATATTTCTAGAAGTTTTGGATTGAGCGAAGTTGCCGATTATTGGGAACAGGTGATTATTATGAACGACTACCAAAAAAGGAGGTTTGCAGAAAATATTGTTTCAACCTTATACAATACTATAGCTGGAAAGAAAATTGTGTTCTACGGATGGGCATTTAAGAAAGACACTAATGACACTAGAGAATCTGCTGCCATATATGTTGCAGACGCACTTTTAGATGAGCAGGCAGAAATTATAGTATATGATCCAAAAGTTTCGGAAGAAAAAATATATGCAGATTTAGATTATTTAAATACTAGAGACCCTCAAGAAAACAGAAGGCTTATTACAGTAACAAATGATCCTTTGGAAGCAGCAGATAAGGCCCATGCCATTGCAATTCTTACAGAATGGGATGAGTTCAAAACATACGACTGGGAAGCCATTTACAACCTTATGCTAAAACCTGCATTTATTTTTGATGGAAGACGCATTCTAGAGAAGAGAATGCTAGAAGAAATAGGATTCAATTGCTATAAAATAGGTCAATCATGAAAATTCTGGTTACTGGTGCTGCTGGTTTTATTGGATATCATGTTTGTAAAAGACTGCTTCTAAGTGGACATACCGTAGTTGGCTTAGACAATATTAACAACTATTACGACGTAAATTTAAAATATGCGCGACTTAACGAATTAGGAATATCCAGAGATAAAGCATCGGAATGGAGACAAACTGCAAGTACTACTAAACCTAATAACTTTTCATTTGTTAGAATGGATGTACAAGATAGAGATGCTTTACCTAAACTCTTTGAACAATCCAATTTTGAAGTCGTATGCCACCTTGCAGCGCAGGCAGGAGTTCGCTATAGCATTGAAAACCCAGAAACCTATATAGATAGTAATATTGTTGGATATCTTAATATTCTAGAATGTTGCAGACATTATGCCATTAAACATTTTGTTTACGCAAGTAGCTCTAGTGTATATGGGCTTAATAAAAAAATTCCATTTAGCGTTCATGACAGAGTAGATTTTCCAATAAGCCTTTACGCTGCTACAAAAAAAAGCAACGAATTAATGGCGCATACGTATAGTCATCTTTATGATATTCCAACCACAGGGCTGCGCTTCTTTACCGTTTATGGCCCATGGGGAAGACCAGATATGGCCATCTATCTCTTTACAGAGGCCATACACAAAAACAATGCTATAAATGTTTTCAATGAAGGGAATATGTTGCGTGACTTTACCTATATAGACGATATTATTGAAGGGGTAATTCGCATTTTGGAGCGGCCAATGTCACCAAGAAAAAAGAACAATACAACATATAAAATATATAATATAGGAAATACTAAGGCTGTGGCATTGTTAGATTTTATAAAGGAGATTGAGTACAATCTAGAGAAAAAGGCAACTATAAATTTTATGCCGCTGCAACCCGGCGACGTAATTCAAACGTGGGCTAATGTAGACAACTTGATGAGAGATTATGATTATAGCCCTAAAATTTCAGTTGAGGAAGGAGTAAAACAATTTGTAGATTGGTATGTGAATTATCAGAATAAAGTATACTGATCAAATTGAAAAGTATATACTCCACAATGAAGAAGTCATTTGATCGTTTAAATATACCCTTAGTAACTATATTATTGAATTATTCGCTATGATTACTAATCTTTGCTTCTTTTTACAGGTATATAAATATTTTATGCCTTGACTATTTTGCAATTAATCTGAAAAACGATTTTCACTTAAGAAAATAATTTTTTAAAAATATTTAAACAACAATTTGAAAGTAGTACAACTAATACCAACCTTAAATAGAGCTGGAGCAGAAAAAGTAGTCGTTACCCTAGCCAACGAATTGTTTAAAAATGGCCAGGAAGTAATTGTATACACCTTATATGATGAAAAAGACTGGCTAGTGAAAAATTTTAAAGATGAACTTTTAGATAACATAACCATCAGGTCTTTTGGAAAAAAAACTGGCTTAGATATTTTTATTTTTTTCCGGGTTTTCTTTCGCATCCTAAAAGATAAACCAGATGTTATACACTCGCATTTAGCATCCATAAACTACCTCCTTCTTGGGTTTTTATATAATTTCGTGCTGCGAGTAAAATATGTTCATACAGTACACAATGATGCAGATAAGGAAGTGAGAGCGGGAACAGAGGCTAGAGTTCGAAAAATTCTTTTCAAACGTAAATTAGTAAAACCGATAACAATTTCAGAAAAATCTAAAGCCAGTTTTTTTAGCTTTTACCATTTAGAATCTACTCTGATACCTAATAGCATTCGAAAACCGATTCCATCAGTACATTTTGAGAAAGTTAAGGAAGAGGTAACTAGATTGCAAAAAGAAGGCAGCAGTGTATTGGTTAATATAGGAAGAGTGTCTAATCAAAAAAATCAATTACAACTAGTAGATGCTGTTCAAGAACTAAACAATAACGGAGCTAACATTCAACTACTTATTATTGGGGGTTATCGTCCTGGAGAAGAAGATTTGTTGAACAAGATAAAAACAAAAACTTCTGATAAAATTCACTTGTTAGGAGAAAAGAATAATGCTACGGACTATCTTTTCCTAGCAGATGCTTTTATATTACCCTCGTTTTACGAAGGTTTACCCATTACCCTTTTAGAGGCTATGTCTTTAGGTTGCACTCCTATTTGCTCCCCTGTTGGAGGCATTCAAGATGTGATAAAAAATGGAGTGAATGGGTATTTATTGCAATCACCAGACAAAGAACATATCAAAAAGGGAATTACCACTTTTTTTGATTCCAATACTTCAATTAAAGAAGAATGTATCGCATATTATAAGGAAAATTTTGATGTGAGTTCTTATATAAAGAAACATCTTAAATGTTATACAGATGCTGTCTAAACTACTTTCTTTTAACATCACTAAATTTTTTGCTGCAAATGCCTTATTTAGCGCAAGTTCGTTATTAGGAAGTCTTTCTTATGTCTATATTTTAAGCACAAAAAATTATGCGGATTTTTCGCTCTCTATGCAGTATACGCAGTACCTTATTGTCTTTTTTGAACTTGGTCTTTCTGTTAGCTTAGTGACCAAATACAAAACCGATAAAATACAGACCATTCAGAGTCAAAAAATTCTAGAGACATTAGTATATTCTATAATTATTGTTCTGACTATAATTGCTATTATCTTAGAATCATATATCCCTCTATACGATTTACCCATTGTACTTATCTTTATTGCCGGTTTTGTTAACTTTATTTGGTTTTTCAATAAAAGTCATCTTCTAGTAAAAGATGATTTCCAGCCACTTTTTTGGCGTTCATTAGCCATTTTTCTGTTACGACTTGGATTTTTAGGGTATTGCTTTTTTCAGGAAAAAGTTCCGATAAGAACACTTATTTTT